>JAVEES010000374.1 GCA_030840285.1 Pseudonocardiales bacterium | reverse complement strand
AACTGCAACGCCTGGACCGCAGCGAGTCCTGAGCGGTTGTGATGCGCATGGTGCGTCATGGCGCACCGTAGGCATCACAACCGCCAAGCTGCCGCGGCTTAGCTGGTCAGGTGCACCACGGTTGCCGTCTCCGGACCGCGGAAGGGCGCCGGAAGGCCGAGCCGGCCGAGCACTCCTCCGGTGAACGACTGCCCTTCACCGCGCCAGGACGTCGGCGTGTACTCACCCGCGCCCCTCAGCGCCGGCACGATCTGCCTTGCGGTGTAACGGGTTTCCGCACTGAGCCCCGGGACGATGAAGGGCACCGGCTCGTGCACCGTCTCATCGAGCTGGACGTAGGCAGCGATCGCCTCCGAACCGTCGCGCGCGATGACGCCGTAGATGTAGGTCTCTGGTTCCGCGGTGTCCACCCGGAACACCCGCCCGCTGTGCAGCAATGGCCGGTGCTGCTTGTACGCCGCGATCCACTCGGCGAGCCGGGCGCGTTCGGGGGCGGTTGCCGAGGTGACGTCCCACTCGACACCCATGCTGCCGAAGATCGCGGTGGCGGCCCTGAAATCCAGCGACAGCCGGCGCCCGGTCTGGTGGTTCTCGGGCGCCGAGACGTGGGCGCCGAGATATTCCGGCGGCACGATAAGCCCCGTCCAGAGCTGGATCTGCTGGCGAGACAGCGCATCGGTCATGTCCGAGGTCCAGAACCGCTCGACCCGCTCGATGACGCCGAGGTCGATCCGCCCGCCGCCTGAGGCGCAGCTTTCCCATTCGACATCGGGGTGGGCAGCGCGCAGGTCGTCCAGCAGCGCGTAGAAGCCCAGCGCCTGGGCATGGGCGCCGGGGGCATCCGAGCGCGCGCCCGAGCCCGCATCCGCCAGCGGCCGGTTGTGGTCCCACTTGACGAATTCGATCGGATACGCCGACAGGATCGCGTCGATCTGGTCGAGGAGGTAGGCCCTTACTTCCTTGCGCCCCAGATCGAGCACGAGCTGGTTGCGTGATTCCAGCGGTGGCCGGTCGCCGATCGACAAGATCCAGTCCGGATGCGCGCGGAACAGCTCCGAATCGCGGTTCACCATCTCGGGCTCGAACCAGAGGCCGAAGCTCATGCCGAGCTCGTGGACGTGATCGATGATCGGGCCCAGGCCGTCCGGCCACGCGTCGGTGGAAACCACCCAGTCGCCGAGGCCGGACGTGTCGTCGCGGCGGCTGCCGAACCAGCCGTCATCGAGCACGAACCGTTCGATACCTACCTCGGCGGAGCGATCGGCGAGTTCCTTCAGCCGGCCCAGGTCGTGATCGAAGTAGACGGCCTCCCAGACGTTGCCGACCACCGGCCGGGCCGATGAGGGGTGTGCCGGCAGCGATCGGACGTAGTCGTGCAGCTGGGTGCTGAGGCCGTCCAGGCCCGCTGTCGAGGCGACCACGATGACCCACGGCGTCTGGTAGGTCTCGCCCTCGGTGAGCACCAGTTCACCGGGCAGCAGCAGCTCGCCGCCGCCGAGGGTCAGCACGCCGTGCGGCTGCTGCTCGATGTAGTAGCTGCTGTTGCCGCTCCACGCCACGTGCAGTCCCCAGACCAGCCCGGCGTTGAAGCCGAAGCCGGCGGTGCCCGCCACCAGCAGGGTCGGTGACTCGAAGTTGGTTCGCCCGCTACGTCCGTCACGCAGCCACAGACCGTCACCGATCGGATGGCGCTGCGGTGCGCGCTCGCGCCCCCAACGTCCGGTGAGGTCCAGGGCCTCGGTGGCTCGCTCGTCCACCGGGACCATGACGTCGAGGTGGTCGATGACGTACGGGTCGGCCGCGGTGTTGGTCAGCAGGTGGCGCAGCCGCAGCGCGCCACCGGGCAGCGTCTCGATCTCGGTGCGCAGGGCCAGGCCCGCTCGGCGGTCGGTGGCCCGGACGACCGTCCGGTTGCCGTCCGTGTCGAGATCCTCGGTCTCGAAGGCGGTTGCCCAGTCGCGCCCGGCCGCCGGGGCACTGCCCAGCCGGTGACCGGCAAGGCCTGGGCGGCCGAACCACAGGTGCGCGACCTCGGGCAGCAGGGATACCGTGTGCGCCTCGCCCCCGTGGTTACCCGGCGGAAGGGTTCCGCTGAGGCGGACCTGCTCGACATCGGCGGCATTCAGCCCGGCGCTGGAGGTACCGAGCCAGGCGATGGCAGGCAGGCCGGACGCACGGGGTACCAGCACCAGCGACGTTCGCTCGCCGGCCCGTTCGTCGGCCGCCTCGGCGCCGATGAGCAATGCTGACGACTCTGAAACCCGGGCCACAGCTGTCCTTCCGCCTGGCACGCGGTGAGCGCCCGCGGCTGGGCTGTGTACTAGTGTCGAATATTGTTCGGTCATGTTGAGATTTCGACCCTAGTGCCTCAAACCACCCGAAGCCAAGCCCCGAAATCAGAACCCTCCTGCCCCGAACCCCGAACCCTCCCCCGCCGCTCAATCCGCTTTGGGCGTCTGGAAATACCCAAATCTGGCCGGAATCAGGGATTTCCAGACGCCCAAAGCGGGTTTTTAGATGGCTCGGAGGAGGGCGGCGGTCGTCGCTGCGAGGATCACGACCACGATGAACGGGGCCTTGCGCCACACGGCGATGGCTGCCACCGCCACGCCTGCCAACCGAGCGGCATTCCAGTCGTAGTGCCGCCCGCTCGCCACTGCCTGGACGACGATCAGCGCCGCGAGCAACGCTACGGGCATCAGCTCGATCAGCCGGCGCAGCCTGCTGTGTTCGAACCACCGCGCCGGCATCACATAGCCGGCAAGCTTCAGCGCGTAGCACCCCACGCCGGACAGCAGCACGATGTACCAGCCGGTCGCGTTGCTCATCGGCTCCTCCGCAGCGAGCGAAGCACCCGGGCGTCGGTGGCAACCACCAGCGCCGCGCAGGCCGCCAGCACCGGAACACCAGGCGGGGTCAGCGGAATCAGCAACACGGCGATGAGCCCACCCGCGAGGGCAACCCTGCGTGGCAGCGCACCGGCTCGCAACCTCGGTGCGACCAGCGCGAGAAAGGCGGCGGGCACCGCAGCGTCCAGACCGAACCGCTTGGGGTCACCGAGCGCCTGCGCCCCCAGCGCGCCCACCAGCGTGGCGATGTTCCAGAACAGGTAGACGGCGCCGGCGGTCCACCAGAACGCCAACCGGGACAACCGCGGCTGGGACTGCCCGAGAGCCATCGCGGTCGACTCATCAATGGTCAGCAGCGCCGCGATGGGCCGCATCCAGCCGCGGGCATCCAGCAGTGACTGCAGCCGGACGGCATAGAGGGTGTTTCGGGCGCCGAGCAAGAATCCGCTCCCCAGGGCCGCCGCCGCGGTTCCACCACCGGCGATCACCCCGGCTATCGCGAACTGGCTGCCACCGGTGAACGTCAGCAGCGAGGACACCGAGGACTGGGCCGGTGTGAACCCGGCCGCCACGGATGCCGCGCCGAAGGCCACCCCGTAGCCGCCGACCGCTATTCCGACACCCAGCGAATCAGCGACGACCCGCCGTCGCTGGCTGCGTTCGAGCCCTGTCGGAACGCTGGCCTGGCCCGGCTCAGCCAAGGCCGCAAGCGTCGTCTGGCAGTGCTGCCAGCTCGGGGTCCGGGTCCAGCTTGGTCATCAGGCGTTGCAGCTCAGCGAGCTCGTCGGGCTCCAACCGGTCGATGAACAGAGTCGAGACGCCGCTCAGGTGCACCCTCGTCGCGCTGCGCAATGCCGCACGGCCCTCGTCAGTCAGGACGGTGAACAGCCCGCGGGCGTCGTCGGGGTCGGGCCGGCGCTCGACCAGGCCATCGCGCTGCAGGCGGTCCACCAACCGGGTCAGGCCACTGCGCGAGAGCAGCACCGCATGGGCCAGTTCCGACATTCGCAGCCGGTTGCCGGGTGCCTCGGCCAGCTGCACCAGGACGTCATAACTGGCGATGGCGATCTTGTGATTGGACTGCAGATCCTGCTCCAGCAACCGCAGGATGTGGGTGTGTGTGCGCAGGAAGCTCCGCCAGGCTGCAAGGCGCCGGTCTCCGGCCTTCACGATAGGCGGGCGGGCGGCAGCCTCCATCGTCGTCTCCGGTGGTTCGGTGGGCACAGTCATCACCCGCAGATCGTAGTGATGCCCGGCACGAACGTACGATCGCGGAGTGGTTACCAACGTCGCACAACCCGATAGCGCCTTGAACGAAGCGGTCAACGCCGCCCTGGCAGGCGTGCAAGATCCCGAGATTCGCAAGCCGATCACCGAGCTGGGGATGGTCGAAAGCGTCGCCGTCGACAGCTCGGGCGCCGCCAGCGTCAAGGTCCTGCTCACGGTGTCCGGATGCCCGATGCGTGAGAAGCTCACGACCGACGTCACCGCCGCTGTTTCGGCCGTGCCCGGCGTGGTCTCGGTGAAGCTGGAACTCGGCGTGATGAGCGATGCTCAGCGCACCGAGCTGCGCACGAAGTTGCGGGGCGACAACCCGGTCAACGAGATCCCGTTCGCCCAGCCCGGCTCGCGGACCCGCGTATATGCGGTGGCTTCGGGCAAGGGCGGGGTCGGCAAGAGCTCGGTAACGGTGAACCTGGCTGTCGCGCTGGCCCAACGGGGTCTCAACGTCGGGGTGCTCGACGCCGACATCTACGGCTTCTCGGTCCCCCGGATGCTGGGAGTGACCGGCAAGCCGACCCAGGTCGAGAAGATGATCATGCCGCCGCAGGCGCACGACGTGAAGGTCATCTCGATAGGGATGTTCACCCCCGGCAACACCGCGGTGGTCTGGCGCGGGCCGATGTTGCACCGAGCCCTGCAGCAGTTCCTCGCCGACGTGTTCTGGGGCGATCTGGACGTGCTGCTGATGGACCTGCCGCCGGGTACTGGTGACATCGCGATCTCGCTGGCTCAGCTGGTCCCGTCCGCCGAACTGCTGGTGGTCACCACCCCGCAGCTCGCGGCCCGCGAGGTTGCCGAGCGAGCCGGCTCGATCGTCCTACAGACGCACCAGCAGATCATCGGCGTGATCGAGAACATGAGCTGGCTCGAACTGCCGGACGGCTCCCGGATGGAACTGTTCGGATCAGGTGGCGGGCAGGCCGTCGCGGACTCGCTGGCCGAATCCACCGGCACCAAGATCGGCCTGCTCGGTCAGGTGCCGATCGAGGTGGCGGTCCGCGAGGGTGGCGATACCGGCAGCCCGGTGGTGGTCACCCATCCTGATTCGGCCGCCGCGATCGCGTTCGGGACGATCGCCGACACGCTCGCCCAGCGCCAGCGGAGCTTGGTCGGCCGGTCCCTCGGACTGGCCCCGTCCAGCCGCTGACCAACGCCCCGTCCAGCCGACGCCCCGTCAGGGCTCAGGTGGCGTCCGGGTCATACGGTGCGGGCTGTTCCGGCAGCGCGACGTGCGGCTGGACCGCCGGAGCGCCACCCTCGGCGGCTGTGACACCACCCAACGGCGTAACACCGTTTACCGGCGTAACACCGTTCGCCTGCGTAACACCGTTCGCCGAATCGGCCGCCGCCTGGGCCGGTTCGTCCTCACCGCGCAGCGCACGCGCCAGGACGTCCTTCGGATTCAGGGACGCCAGGTCGTCGTCGCCGAGCAGGGCGTTGCGAATGGCCGTCCTCGGGTTGAGCGAGTTCAGGTCGAAGTTGGCGAATTCGGGGCCGAGTTCATCGGTGAGCTGGCTGCGCGCCCCTTGTGCCATGTCGCGCAGCGTGCGCAGCATCCGTGCCGCGTCCTTGGTCAGCTGGGGCAGCTTGTCCGGGCCGAAGACCATCAGGGCTACGGCGGCCAAGACTAGGAACTCCAGTGGCCCGATGTTGAACACCCGATTACCCTATGCCCTGCTCAACTGGTGCCCAATGTGACTTTGGCCTGACCTGTAACGCCGTTGCGCACGTATCGCAGCGTCACCTCGGTACCGGGCTTCGACTCGGCCACCGCCACGGTCAGCGCATCACCCGAATCGATGAGCGTCTTGCCGAACAGCGTGATGACATCGCCTTCGCGAAGGCCAGCTTTGGCGGCCGGCCCACCGGGCACCACCTGGACGACGTAGGCACCGTCCCGGCTGCCGTCGGTGACGCTTCGTGAGCTGACCCCGAGATCGGCGTGCACCGCCTTGCCCGTCTTGATCAACTGGGTCGCGATATCGCGGGCGGTGTTGATCGGGATCGCGAAGCCGACCCCGATGCTGCCGCCTTGCCCCGAGGCGGACTGGCCCAGCGAGAGGATCGCGGTGTTGATGCCGACGACCGCGCCTGCCGCGTCGACCAGCGCCCCGCCGGAGTTGCCTGGATTGATCGGTGCGTCGGTCTGGATCGCGTCGATCACCGCGTCCGGATTGCCGTTCTCACCCGAGAGCCGCAGCGGCCGCTTGAGCGCCGAGACGATGCCGGCGGTGACGGTTCCCCGCAATCCCAGCGGATCCCCGATCGCGACCACCGGATCGCCCACCGCGAGCATGCTCGAATCCCCCAGGGTTGCCACGGTGAGCGAGCTCTTGTCCACCTTGATCACGGCGAGATCGTTGCTCGGATCGGTGCCGACGACCCGGCCCGGCGCCGAGGACTTGTCGGAGAAGATCACCCGAATGCTCGGCTGGCTGCCGAAGGACACGACGTGGTTGTTGGTGAGGATGTAGCCGCTGCGGTCGATGATGACGCCCGAGCCCGAGCCCGCCACGTCAGCGGTCCGCACGTCGATCGACACGACCGCCGGGCTGACTCGCTGGGCGATCTCGGCGACCGAGCCGGGCGGCCGGTTGGCGGGCTTGTCCAGCTGGGCGATCTTCACGTTCGAATCGGTCAAGATGCGGTGCGCGCGCTCGGAGATCCACCAGCCGACGCCGCCGCCCACGATGCCCGCGACGAGCCCGGCCACCAGCACGATCGCCAAGCTCGAGAGCCCGAACCGGCGGCGTCCCGCCTTGCCCTTGGGCTCCTTCGGCGGCGCCTGGTCATCGTCCTCGACCGGCTCGGCCATCCCGATGACCTCGTCGTCGGCAAAGACCGGAGGGCCCGCGATCCAGTACGGCGACAGCGGATCGCGCCACGGATCGGTGCCCGCACCCTCCTTCCACCACGGCGATCCGGGACCGGGCTTGGTCGCGGTGAGCCGGGTGCCCGGGACGGGGTCGAACGGGCGGCCGGAGCCGTCGGAACCGTAGACCTCGACGAGTTGGCTCGGCACCGCCTGGCGCGGCGAGCGGTGCCGGGGTGGCAGGCGATCCCCCGCGGGCGGCGAGAACGGCACGTCCGCGCCACCCGGGGCACCGAACAAGGCCCGGTCCTGCGGCGAGACAACCGGTTTCGGTGGGCTCGCCGGCAGCGCCGGCGCCGGCCGGTCGGCGAAGGATCCCGGCGTACCGTTCGGACGCTCGAACGGTGAACCGTCGGCCTCGCTCACATGCCCTCCGAAGTCGCTTCCGCCCGAATCATCGAGCACCGTGCACCGGTACCGCTGCCAGTGACATCCTGCCCCAACCGGTTAGGTGTGACTTCTGAGTCTGCCCGAGCATCGCCGTTAGGACCACCTGGGCCCGGTTCAACGCAAAATAGGCGTCGACACGCGGCCATTCAGCGTGTCGACGCCTATTTCGGTGCCTCGTGGCCCCTCACGGCTCCGCGATGGTCAGGCCACGGTGGGGGTGGCCTGGTGCGCTTGGTCCGGCGGTCAGGACGGGAATCGGGACGAGATCTATCGTGCGCGCCGTGTAACCGGTCGAGGAACCCAGTCGCGCGGTGTTGTTCACGCGCGGCGCGGCGGACGGGGTCGTGGCGATGACCCCGGAGAGGTTGGCCGAGTTGCCATGCTGGCCGCCGTCTGCGAACTGGACCTGACCGCCCAGGGTTCCAGCGGCGACCACCGCGGCGGCCGAGGCCAGCAGCCCCATCGGCAAGACGGCCCGCCGCGGGGCATGCCAGCCATGCCGGGACGCCATCGAATGGCGGTTCTCGTCCTGCTCGGCGACCTCAGGCCCCGCGGGCTCGTCAGGGCTGGAGTGCTGGAAAGCGACGAAGACCGGGACGCCGTCCGCCCCGATCGCGGTCGGCAGCCCGGATGAGGGCGGCGGCAGCGGCGTGGACATCGGAAGGCAGGCCAGCCGATCCAGCAGCCCGCTGGGCAGCGACGGCGCCATCGTCGAGCGCAGCATCATCGCCGTCTCGCGCTGGCCGCGCACTGCCTCGGCGCACTCGGCACATTCCTGGCAGTGCCGCCGGGCTCGGGCAGCGGCTGAAGCAGAGAGCACGCCGTCGGCGAAAGCGGCCACCGCATCTTCTGACAGATGCGGCAGTCCGAATACGCTCGGCATGGACATCGACTAGTTCACTGCTCCAACTATCGACTCGGCTTCGGTGTTCTCGACTGGTCGCAGGCCCGGAGCACGGTGAGCGAGGGCCTCGCGGAGCAGTACCCGGCCACGGTGAATCCGCGAGCGGACCGTTCCGACCTTGATGTCGAGGGTCAGCGCGATCTCTTCATAGGTCAGGCCCTCGAGGTCGCACAGCACCACCGCTGCCCGAAAATCAGCTGGCAAGGCATCGAGCGCGCGCTGCACCTCGGGATCCAGATTGTTCTGCTCGTAGGCGCGTTCCGGGCCAGGCTCGTCGGATGCGAGCCGGTCGCCGGCGTCCTCGCCCAGCGCGTCGAACCGGATCTTCTGACGCCGGCGCACCATGTCGAGGAAGAGGTTCGTCGTGATCCGGTGCAGCCAGCCCTCGAACGTCCCGGGCGTGTAGTCGGCCAGTGATCGGAACACCCGAACGAACGTTTCTTGGGTCAGATCCTCGGCGTCCGCGCGGTTGCCCGAGAGCCGGTAGGCCAGTCGGTACACCCGATCTGCGTGGGTCCGGACGATCTCGTCCCAGGAAGGGGCTACCCATTCCGGGGTCTCCGCCCGAGAATCTGCCGCGATGGCCGGGCCCGCGATTTCGGAAGCAGCGCTCGGCTGGCGGACCGCACCGCCGCCCATCGAACTCGCCACACCGAGATTCAGCGTGGTCATCGACTCGATCACCCATTTCTACAGCTGGTCCCAGCCACTGTGGCTCGGAGACTAAACCCTTCCAGGCCCTGCTGTGTATCGGGTCAACGCCTCAGCAGGCTCTCACGTTCCCGAAAGCTGCGATGTTCTTGGGCCCGGAGAAAGGTTTGTGCGAGCGGGCGGGCGCTGTTGGCCGCACCGGAGGTATATCCGCATTCAGAGGTGTACCCAGACCGGCGGCTTTTTCTACCTCAGGCCGCTGTCCTGTCTAGGCTCTGGCCGTGCATACCTACACCCCGTCCAGTGCCGCAATGGCGCGAGCGCTGGCAGATCTGTGCATCGACCGTCTGGCGATGCAGGCACCGCTGGACTCGTCCCTCACCCCGGAGCAGCTGAGCGAGGCTGCCGGCCAGACCGTGACGCCCACCGGGCTGGGAGCCCCGCAGGCCGTCCAGCTTTGGGAAAGCGTGCTGGCACCGGCCTGCCTGTCGGTCGATCATCCCCGCTACCTCTCATTCATCCCCGGTGCGCCCAGCAAGGCTGCGGCCGCCTTCGACATGCTGGTCGGCGCCTCCAGCGTGTACGGCGGCTCGTGGCTGGAGGGATCTGGAGCGGTGTACGCCGAGAACCAGGCGCTGCGCTGGATCGCGGACCTGGTCGGCCTGCCCGAGAGCTCCGGTGGGGTGTTCGTGCAGGGCGGCACGATCGGCAACCTGTCGGCGCTGGTCGCCGCGCGGGCGGCCGCACAGCATCGCCGCGGCGGCCGGCGACCGTCCCGCTGGGCCGTCGTGGTGACGGGCGAGACCCACTCCTCGGTGAAGCACGGTCTGGAGACCGTGATGGATGTGGACGTGATCCTGGTACCGGGCGATCCCCGCGGCCGGCTGACCGGCGAGGCGATCCGTACCCGGCTGGGCGAGCTCACCGACGACGAGCGCGACGGCATCTTCGCCGTGGTCGCAACCGCCGGGTCCACCAATCTCGGGATCGTCGATGACATCGCCGGCATCGCCTCGGTAGCCCAGCAGCAGGGCTGGTGGTTGCACGTCGACGGCGCCTACGGCGGGGCCGGGCTCGCCGCCCCGTCCGTCCGGGCCCTGTACGCGGGCATCGAGCATGCCGACTCCTTCATCGTCGATCCGCACAAGTGGCTCTTCGCTCCGTATGACTGCTGCGCGCTGCTCTACCGGGATCCGGTGCTGGCTCGCGCGGCGCACACCCAGAAGGCCGGCTACCTCGATCCGGTAACCGTCGAGGGCGAGTGGAACCCGAGCGATTTCGCGATCCAGCTGACCCGGCGCGCTCGGGGACTGCCCTTCTGGTTCTCCCTGGCCGTGCACGGGACCCAGGCCTACACCGACGCCCTGGAGCACACCCTGTCGGTCACCCGGCAGGGGCGCGAGCTGATCGATGCGGCCGAGCACGTCCGGCTACTCGTCGAGCCCGACCTCTCGGTGCTGATCTTCGAGCGGCTCGGCTGGTCCGATTCGGA
The DNA here is from genome assembly GCA_030840285.1 of Pseudonocardiales bacterium. GTDB lineage: Bacteria > Actinomycetota > Actinomycetes > Mycobacteriales > Jatrophihabitantaceae > Jatrophihabitans_A. Next base: position 11,547 of record JAVEES010000374.1, on the reverse strand, counting down.
CTACGGCGCGTGGACCGCGCGGCAGCTGGACGCCGGTTTCGCGTTCGTCACGCCCAGCCGGCACGACGGCAAGGTGTGCACCCGGTTCGCGATCGTCAATCCGACCACCACGGTGCGCGATCTGGCCGACATCCTGGACTCGATGCGCTAGCCACGCGTTGAGCCCGTCGAGACGGCTGGGTTGTGATGCCCAGGTGGCGTCATGACGCAACCTGGGCATCACAACCCAAGACGTCGGTAGAGTCCCGAGCATGCCTGAGGCCTACCTCTCCGTCAGCAGCCTGACCTACGCCGAGAACTTCATCACCGAGGACGACGCGACCGCCGCGGCGCGCGGCCGTGGCGACGAACTCGGATGCGTACCGATCAGCCCGTCCGGCGGCGCGACCCTGCGTCTATTGGCGAGCCTGGTTCATGCCCGAGCGGTCGTCGAACTGGGCACCGGCGCCGGCGTCTCGGGCCTGTGGCTACTCGGCGGGATGCGCACGGACGGCGTCCTGACCACGGTCGACACCGAACCCGAACACCAGCGGGCCGCGCGGGAGGCGTTCACCGAGGCCGGCATCGCCGGCACGCGCTACCGCTTGATCAACGGCAGCGCCTCAGAGGTGTTGCCACGCCTGACCGACGGTGCCTACGACCTAGTCTTCGTCGATGCCGACAAGACCGGCTACGGCGATTACTTCGAACAGGCCGTCCGGTTGTTGCGTCCCGGTGGCGTGGTCGCCTTCGACAACGCACTGTGGCACGACCGGGTGGCCGACCCAGGGCGGCGAGACGCCGACACGGTCGCGCTTCGGGAGCTGGGAAAGGCGATCCGCGCCGACGAACGGGTCATCCCGGCGCTGCTGCCGGTCGGCGACGGCCTGCTGGTGGCTGCCAAGCGCTAGGCCACCGCTAACGCCAAGCGCTAGACCACGGCTAGACCACGGCTAGACCACGTCTAGGCCGCCGCTAGGCCGTGGCAGCTGACTGCTCGGTGACCGCGGCACCGGCCAGCTCGTCGAGGACCGCGCGGATGACCGGACGTTCAGAGCTGGACGTCCGGGTCAGCGCGAGCAGCCGGCGCGTCATGTCCGGCTCGTCCAGCGGCTGGATCACCACCTCGGCAACATCGTCGGCGACCGCGAGCCTGGGCAGCACCGCCACGCCGTGGCCCTGCGCGACGGCGCGGACCAGCAGCAGCATGTCGTCGGTCTCCCACCGGACCCGCGGCTCGAATCCCAGCCTGCGGCAGGCAGCCCGGACGGCCTGGCCGCAGGCTGCCTCGGCGGGCGGCATGACCCAGTCCCGCTCCACGAGGTCGACGAGTTTCACCTTCTCGCCGCTGGGGAAAGTCCCTTCGGCGCTCACCAGCACGAGGGGCTCGGTGCACAGGTCCACCGACTGCAGGTAGTCCGGCACGGCCACCGGCACACCGTCATAGACGTCCACCACCGCGAGGTCGAGGTCACCGGCGATCAGCGCCTCGATGCTGGCTGCGGGCTCGGCGACCGACACCCGCAGATCGAGTTCGGGATGCTGGCGGGCGAGCCGGGTCGCCGCGGCGCTGACCAGGGCGGCGGCGGCCGAGGCGACAGTCCCGACCCGCACCGGGCCGGCCAGCTCGCCGGTCAACCGGTCGAGGTCAGCCCGGGCGGCCTCGAGCAACTGCAGGATGCCGGTCGCCCGGTCCACCAAGGCATGCCCGGCTCCGGTCAGCCGCACACCGCGCGGCGTCCGGTCCAGCAATGCGGTGCCGGCCTCCCGTTCGAGGACTGCGAGCTGCTGAGACACCGCCGACGGGGTAAGGCCAACCTCCCGGGACGCGGCCGCGATCGATCCACGCAGCGCAACCTCGCGCAGCAGGCGCAATCGCGAGACATCGAGTGAACCGTTCACAGCGGGCCGTCCGTCCTCTACCGTGGATACCATCAATTTCTCTAATGGCCTCACCCAGACTAACGTAAGCTCAACTACCGGGCCCAGGGTGGCCGACAACGTGCCCCCGGCACCGAAGGAAAGGACCGCAGATGACCCGCTCGATCAACGAGGTTCGAGTCGTAGGGCTGGGCAAGGTCGGCGAGCTCGTCGCGACCCTGCTGGCCGATTCGGGCTTCGTCGTGACCGCCTACGACGCCCGGGAACGCAGCGATCTGCCCTTTGCCACAAAGTCCCTGGACGTGCGCGACGCCGCCTCGCTCCGCGCCGCGCTGGACGGCGCCGACGCCGTCGTCTCCTGCCTTCCCTACAACCTGAACCTCGGAGTGGCCGAGGCGGCTCACAGTGCCCAGGTTCACTACTTCGACCTGACCGAGGACGTGCCGACCACCAACCGGGTGCTGGAGCTGTCGGCCGCGGACCCGAAGGTTGTCTACGCGCCGCAGTGCGGCCTGGCCCCCGGTCTGATCGGCATCATCGGCTCCTCGCTCACCAAAGACTTCGAAGAGATCCGCTCGATCGAGCTGAAGGTCGGCGCGCTGCCACGCCACCCGGCGGGCCTGCTCGGCTATGCGTTCAACTGGTCGTCGGAGGGCGTCGTGAACGAGTACCTCAACGACTGCGAGGTGCTGCGCTCGGGACACCGCCAGATGGTTCCGGCAATGACGGAGCACGAGCGGGTGGTCATCGGCGGGATCGAGCTGGAAGCCTCGCTGACCTCGGGCGGCCTGGGCACCATGTGCGAGACCTTCGCGGGCCGCGTACATCGCCTGGACTACAAGACCATGCGCTACCCCGGCCACTTCGAACTGATGCGGTTCTTCTTCGACGAGCTCGGCCTGCGCGATCGCCGCGAATTGGCCGGCGAGATCCTGGTAAACGCCAAGCCGCCGACCGATGACGACGTCGTCTACCTGCACGCCGCGGTGGAAGGCAAGAAGGACGGCCAGCTGTTCCGGCAGAACTACGTGCGGGCCTACAAGCCGCTGGAGATCAACGGACGTACCTGGCGCGCCATCTCCTGGACGACGGCGGCCTCGGCTGTTGCCGTCGTCGAGATGGTGGCCGAAGGCCGGCTCCCGCAGACCGGTTTCATCAAGCAGGAAGACATCCCGTTCGCTGACCTGCTCGCCACTCGCAACGGCGCCCGCTTCGCCGAACTCGGAAGGGTCTGATCATGACCACGCTGATCTCGCACAACGAACTGAAGGCCATCACGCTGTCCCTGCTCGGACGGCTCGGTGTCGAAAACCCCTTTACAGACAGTGGCGATCTCGGCTGCCGGTCCCCCATCACCGGCACCGAGCTGGGGCGTCTTGCCTCGCACTCGGCGGACGAGGTGGGCCGGCGCATCGGCAAGGCGCAGGCCGCCTTCGAGCAGTGGCGGCTGGTGCCGGCGCCGGTCCGCGGCAAGCTGGTGCGCGAACTGGGCGAGTTGCTGCGCGAGCACAAGGACGACCTGGGCAGCCTGGTCTCCATCGAGGCGGGCAAGATCACCTCCGAGGGCCTCGGCGAGGTCCAGGAAATGATCGATATCTGCGACCTGGCCGTCGGCCAGTCGCGGCAGCTGTTCGGGCAGACCATCGCGACCGAGCGCCCGGGCCACCGGATGATGGAACAGTGGCACCCACTCGGCGTGGTCGGCGTCATCTCGGCCTTCAACTTCCCGGTCGCCGTGTGGTCCTGGAACACCGCCCTCGCGCTGGTGTGTGGTGACGCTGTCGTCTGGAAGCCGTCGGAGAAGACGCTGCTGACCGCACTTGCCTGCCAGGCGCTGGTCAGCGAGGCGGCCCGGCGAGCCGGGGCCCCTGCCGACATCTCACAGCTCGTGCTCGGTGGCGTCGGGGTCGGCGAGGCCCTGGTCGAGGACCCGCGGGTGGCCCTCATCTCAGCAACCGGTTCCACCCGCATGGGCAAGGCGATCGCGCCCCGCGTCGCGGGACGGTTCGGCAAGCTGCTGCTGGAACTCGGCGGCAACAACGCCGCGATCGTCGCGCCCTCGGCCGATCTGGATCTCGCAGTGCGCGGCATCGTCTTCTCCGCCGCCGGTACCGCCGGGCAGCGCTGCACGTCGTTGCGCCGGGTCATCGCGCATTCCTCGATCGCTGACGAGCTGGTCGAGCGGCTGACCGCGGCATATGCCAGCCTGCCGATCGGCTCCCCGCTGACCGGCGGCACCCTGGTCGGACCGCTGATCGACTCTGCGTCCTTCGAGGGCTTCGGCAAGGCGATCGCTGCGGCCCAGGCCGATGGCGGTCAACTCGTCGCCGGTGGCGACCGGGTGCTGTCCGAGGATGCACCGGACGCCTTCTACGTCCGGCCCGCGATCGTGCGGATGCCGAGCCAGAGCGACATCGTCAAGGCCGAGACCTTCGCACCCATCCTGTACGTGCTCAGCTACGGCACCTTCGACGAGGCAGTGGCGCTGCAGAACGACGTCGTGCAGGGCCTGAGCTCGTCGGTGTTCACCCTCGACGTGCGCGAGGCAGAGCGCTTCGTGTCCGCGGTGGGTTCGGACTGCGGCATCGCCAACGTCAACATCGGCCCGTCCGGCGCCGAGATCGGCGGCGCGTTCGGTGGCGAGAAAGAGACCGGTGGCGGGCGCGAATCAGGCTCGGACGCCTGGAAGGCCTACATGCGCCGCAGTACCAACACGGTGAACTACTCGACCGAGCTGCCGCTGGCTCAGGGCGTCGAATTCGTCTGAGGTATCAGAGGCCGACGCGGGCGGCGGCGAGTTCGATCCGGTCATCCGGTGCGACCGCGGCCAGCCTGACATATCCGGTGGACGCCGGTCCGTAGAACTCGCCGGGTGAACAGACGATGCCGGCCCGCTCGGCGAGCAGCCGGGCGAAGGACCAGGCATCCCCGTCGGGCGCTGCGAACCAGAGGTAGAACGCGCCTGCCGGCAGCTGCGACTCGACACCGAGGGCGGCCAGAATCTCGCGCATCCGCTGCAGCCGGCGCCAGTACCGCTGCCGCTGCTCCTCGACGTGCACGTCGTCCTCGAGGGCGACGATCGCCGCGTTCTGCACCGGTCCCGGCGGCATTAGGCCCGCATGCTTGCGAACCTCGCGCAGGTAATGCACCAAGTCGGCGTCACCGGCGTAGAAGCCGATCCGGGCACCGGCAAAGTTGTCCCGCTTGGACAGCGAGTGAACGGCCAGCACCCCTTCGGTGCCCTCACTGAGGATGGTGGAGGCGGGCGCGGCATAGGTGAACTCGGCGTAGCACTCATCCGAGAGCACCGGGACGCCACGCTGCCTGCCCCAGTCAGCCGCCGCGGCGAGGTCGTGCAGCTCGCCGGTGGGGTTGCCGGGTGAGTTCACCCAGAGGCACAAAGCCCTTGCGGCGTCGGCCGGAGCTATCTCGGACAAGTCTCGGTAGGCGACCGGACGGACGCCGGCCAGGATCGCTCCCATCGCGTAGGTCGGGTAGCTGATCGCCGGGTAGAGGACGGTGTCCTTCGCCGGCGTGCGCAGCTTGAGGTACTGCGGGACCGAGGCAACGAACTCTTTCGTCCCGACGCAGGCGGCCAGCTCGGTCACCGGATCCACCTGGGCTCCCAGGCGGCGCGCGATCCACTTGGCAGCAGCCGTACGCAAAGCCGGGGCACCGATCGAGGGCGGGTATCCCCGCGCCAGCCGTCCGTCGGCCAGGGCCGCGATCACCTCGGCAGGCGGCGGGTCACACGGCGTGCCGATCGAGAGATCCACGGCGCCACCGGGGTGTTCGGCCGCGATCGCGGTGATCTCGTCCAGCCGGTCGTAGGGGTAGGGCGGCGGCACAAATCCAGTGGTCATGACATCCCCTGTCGCGCGAGGTGGTCTGCAAGCAGTTGAGCTAGGTGGCTACCCGGACGATCGGCGAGCTGGTCCAGCTGGGTGCGGCAGGAGAACCCGTCGGCAAGGACGATGCTGTCCTGGCCCGCCTTCCGCACCGCCGGCAACAGGGCCGTCTCGGCAACCGCTACCGAGACGTCGTAATGGCCTCGTTCGACACCGAAGTTGCCGGCCAGACCGCAGCAACCGCCGACGGTTTCGACGCTCGCACCGGCGCCTTCCAGCAGCTGCCGGTCGGCCCCGAAGCCCATCACCGCATGCTGATGACAGTGCGGCTGTGCGAGCACGCTGACCGCGCTGAGATCCGGCGGTTGCCAGCCTCGCTCGCTCAGCAGCTCGGCCAGGGTGCGCACGGCCGATTTGGCGAGCGCCGCCCGCGGGTCGTCGGGCAGCAGTTCGACGGCATCGGATCGGAACACCGCGGTGCAGGACGGCTCCAGCCCGACGATCGGAATGCCCTTGTCCAGGGCGGTTTGCAGGGCATCCAGGCTGCGCCGCAGCTGCGTTCGCGCACCGTCCAGCTGGCCGGTCGAGATCCAGGTCAGGCCGCAGCACACTTGCTTGTCGGCGATGCTCACCGAGAATCCGGCAGCCTCCAGCACCTCGACCGCGGCGATGCCGACCTCGGGTGAGAAACCGTTGGTGAAGGTGTCCATCCACAGCATGACCTGCTCACCCGGAGCGACCGGATGCTGGTCGAACCAGCGCCTGAAGGAGGTGCTCGCGAACTGCGGGAGCGGGCGCCGCCGGTCGATGCCGCCGATCCGCTTCACCATCGCGGCAAGCGGCTTCGGCTTGACCGCGGCGTTCGCCAGGCGGGGCGCCCGGGTGGCAAGCCTGGTCCAGCGCGGCAGCCAGCCGAGCAGGTAATGCGAGGCCGGGCGGAGCTTTCGCCGGTAGCGCTGATACAGGACCTCTGCCTTGTAGGTCGCCATGTCGACTCCCGCCGGGCAGTCCGAGCCGCAGCCCTTGCAGGAAAGGCACAGGTCCAGCGCCTGGCTCACCTCCGGCGACGACCAGCCGCCGGACACCACGCTGCCGTTGGCGAGTTCTTGCAGCACCCTGGCCCGGCCGCGGGTCGAGTGGGTTTCATCCTTGGTCGCAAGGTAGGACGGGCACATCACGCCGCCGGCGACGGTGGTATCGGCCCGGCACTTGCCGACACCGACACAGCGATGGACCGCGGTGCTGAACGAACCGCGATCGTGCGGGTAGCTGAAACCGAGCGAGCCCTTGACCTCGGTGGCCGCTGGCAACCGCAGGTTGGCATCCACCGGATCGGGATCCACCAGCACGCCGGGATTCAACAGGTCGGCCGGATCGAAGATCGCCTTCACGCTGGCGAAAAGCCTTATCGCGTCAGGGGAATACATCGCCGGCAGCAGCTCGCTGCGAGCCCGCCCGTCGCCGTGCTCACCCGACATCGAGCCACCGTAGGAGGCAGCGAGCGCTGCCGCCTCGAGCAGGAAGGGCCTGAACGCCCAAGGCTTCTCGGCCAGTGGGAAGTCCAGCCGCACGTGCACGCAACCATCGCCGAGGTGCCCATAGATCAAGCCGTCCAGGTGGTGCTGGGCGAGCAGCGCGGTGAAGTCGCGCAGGTACTTGCCCAGGTGCTCCGGTGGCACCGCGGCGTCCTCCCAGCCGGGCCAGGCCGGGGCATTGTCGGGCGTCCGGCTGCCGAGCCCGGCGCCATCCTCGCGGATCCGCCATAGCCGGCGGGCATCCTCCCCGGCCACCACGGTGGAATCCAGCGGTGCCGCCTGCCGGACGAACTCGCGTGCGGCAGCGATCGCCTCGGCCTGGGTCTGGCCTCCGGTCTCGACGAACAGCCAGCCACCACCGTCCGGCAGGGCGGGAACCGCCCCGGGCCCGCGCCGCTCCCGAAGCACCTGCACCAGGCGGGAGTCCATTCCCTCCAGCGCCAGTGGCTTCAGCGGCAGCAGCGCTGGCACCGCCTCCGCGGCCACCGCCATGTCGGGGTAGCCGAGCACGGCCAGCGCGGTGAAGGGGGCGGCCTGGACCAGGCGCAGCTTCGCCTCGGTGATGACGGCCAGCGTTCCTTCGGTGCCGGCCATGAATCGCGCCAGGTTGGCACCCCGCTCGGGCAGCAGGTGCTCCAGCGAGTAGCCCGAGCCCTGCCGCGAGAAGCGCCCGAACTCGGTACGGATGGTCGCCAGGTTGTCCGCGACCAGCCTGCTGAGCGCGGCACCGACCGGGTCGATGAGGCGCTCGAGCGTCGTGGCGGTGATCGACTGGCCGCCGGCGAGCAACAACGACAATTCCTCGACGTTGTCGGCAGTCTTTCCGTAGGCGAGCGCGTGCGCTCCGCAGGCGTTGTTGCCGATCATGCCGCCGAGCGTGCAGCGCGACTGGGTCGACGGATCCGGGCCGAAGCGAAGGCCGGAGCTGGCAGCGGCCCGTTGCAGATCGGCGAGGACGACACCTGGCTGAACGGTCGCCGTCCGGCTCTCAGCATCGATGGCGATGACCTGGTTCAGGTGGCGGGAGAAGTCCAGCACGATGCCCGCCCCGACCGCGTTGCCGGCGCAGGACGTACCGGCCCCCCTGGCGGTGAAAGGCGTCCCGGTGTCGCGGGCGACCTGCAGTGCCAGCGCGACGTCCTCGACCTGCCGCGGAAAGACCACAGCGCTCGGTACGACGCGGTAGTTCGACGCATCGCTGGAGTACTCGGCCCGCCGGCGGCTGGAGGCGTCGACCTCGGCGATACCGGCCCGGCGCAGTTCGGCAGCCAGGGCGTCGGGAGTCACACCTGCATTCTTCCCGAGCGTGGTGCCACCCGCAGCCACCGGGGCTCAGCTGGCGAAGTAATCGGCCGGCTGGGTGCCATCCATTCCCAGGGCGACCGCTGCCCGAGCGGCGATCGGGCCCACCAGGTTGCCGGTGCCGCTGTATCCCCCGCAGGCGATCACACCCGGACGGGCTTCGGTCACCAGCGGCCGGGCATCCGGCGTGTAACCGACCGAGGCCGCCCAGCGGTGCGTCACCCGGACCGGCGCCCCCGCGAAGCGGACGACGCTCTGGTCGAGCCACTGCTGGATGCCCGCGCTCGGGGAGCCGTCCGTGGTCCATTCCTGCTCGACGAACCGGTCCCGCCCACCGCCGATGAAGATCCGGCCAGCAACGTCCTGCTGCGCGTAGTCATAGCCCCAGCGCCCGTACACCGGGCACGGCAAGCGACCGGGCGACACGGGTTCGGTAGCCAGCATCTGCAGCCGGGCGGTGCGCACCCGGCCGGCGAGTTCGGGCAGCAGCATCTCGAGCTTTCCGTCGACGGCCACCACGATCAGCCCGGCCGCGACCGAACCAGCCTCGGTGCTCACCAGCCCGGTGCGGATCTCGGTGACCGGGCTGTCCTCGAACAGCCGCGCAGAGCCGGCGTAGAGCTCGGCCAGGCCGAGGGCTCGCCGGGCCGGGTTCATCGCCGCGTCGTCGGGCAGGAACAACCCTTGTCCGAGCGGGCCGTCGTAGCGCTCCACGGCTATGCCGTGCGCTCGGAGCAGCTCGAACTGCTCATCACAATCGGCCAGCTCTAGCTTGCGGTCCTCCTGCTCCGCCTGGCTCGTCGGCTCGCCCGGCAACCCGGCCAGCCGGATCGAGCCCACCCGCCGCACCACCTCGGGACCGAGCAGTTCTGCCAGCGCGCCGATCTCGGTGAGGGTCTGGCGGTACAGGTCCAGCGCCGCGGCCAGCCCCCAGCCCCGTCCGGCCTCGTGGATCGCAATCGCGGAGCCGGCTATCAGGAAACCGCCATTGCGGCCCGCCGCTCCGGCAGCCACCCGTCCGGCATCCACCCCGACGACGGACAGCCCGCGGCGGATGAGCTCACCGACCGCCGCAAGCCCGCTGCCGCCCAGGCCGATGACACACACGTCGGCCCTGAGGTTCTCGGCCAGCGGTGCGCGACGAGGCGTTCGCCGAACCACCGGGTCCTGGTCCCATCCCACTGGTGACTTCGTTGCGGTCGGGCTAGAGCTCATGGGGGCGATCCTGTCATCAGCGGCCGGTTAGGGCAGCCGTTAGCTCAGCGGCAAGCGTCACACCGGCCTCAGAGGACCTTTGACAGGAACGCCTGAGTCCGCTCGTGCTGGGGATTGGACAGGACGTCTCGCGGCTTTCCCGATTCGACGACCACACCGGCGTCCATGAAGACCAGCTGATCGCCGACCTCGCGGGCGAAGCCCATCTCGTGAGTCACCACGATCATCGTCATGCCGTCCTCGGCCAGCTTGCGCATGACGTCGAGGACCTCGCCCACCAATTCGGGGTCCAGGGCCGAGGTCGGCTCGTCGAACAGCATCAGCTTCGGCTGCATCGCGAGTGCTCGCGCGATCGCCACCCGCTGCTGCTGACCACCGGACAGCTGAGCGGGATAGGCCTTCTCTTTGCTCGACAGACCGACCCGGTCCAGCAGGGCACGGCCACGCTCCAGCGCGACCGACTTCTTCTCGCCCTTGACCTGGATCGGCGCCTCGACGACATTTTCCAGCGCATTCATGTGCGGAAAGAGATTGAAGCGCTGGAAGACCATGCCGATCTCGCGGCGCTGCTGGGCGGCACGCTTGGGGTGCAACTCGTGCAGCTTGTTGCCCCGCTCCTCATAGCCCACCAGCTCACCATCGACGTAGAGCCGGCCGGCGGTCACCTTCTCCAGATGGTTGATGCAGCGCAGGAAGGTGGATTTGCCCGAACCGGAGGGACCCACCAGGCACATCACCTCGCGCGGCTCGACCTTCAGGCTGATGCCCTTGAGCACCTGCAGCGCACCGAAGTGCTTCTGGACGCTTCGGGCGTCCACCATGTATTCAGCTTCTGGCTGCCGGTTCGTCAGCACCTCGCTGGTCACCCGTGTCCTCCTACGCCGTGCTCGACCGGACCCTGAGCGGTGGCCAGGGCTTGCAGCTGTTTGTCGGTCAACGTGCGTGACGAACCTCTGGAATAGCGCTTCTCCAGGTAGTACTGCCCGATCATCAGCAAGCTGGTAACGGCCAGGTACCAGGTCGAGGCCACCAGCAGCAGCGGGATCGGCCGGTAGAGCAACCCGCCGATCGAGTTCGCCACGGCGTAGAGATCTGTCGACAGCGGCACCGCGACCACCAGCGAGGTGGTCTTCAGCATGCTGATGACCTCGTTGCCGGTCGGCGGAATGATCACCCGCATCGCCTGCGGTAACACGGTGCGCCACATCGTCATGCCCCAAGACATGCCAAGCGCCGTCGACGCCTCCGCTTGCCCCTCAGGTACGGAACTGATTCCGGCGCGGATGATTTCGGCCATGTAGGCGGCCTCGTTGAGCGCCAGTCCGACGATCGCCAACAGAAACGGGATCGACAGGGCCTGAAGATTGAAGTGGACGAATGTCGGCCCGAACGGGATACCGAGCTGGATGACCGCATAAATCGTCGGGATCAGCCCCCAGAACACCAGCTGCACATACACCGGGGTGCCGCGGAAGATCCACAGGTACACCCACGACACCGCCTTGAACACCGGGTTCGGTGACAGCCGCATCACCGCGAGGATCACGCCAAGCGCGATCGCCAGCACCATCGAGTAGGCGGTCAGCTGCAGGGTGTTGACCAGACCAATCTTCAAGACCCGCCCGTTGAAGAGGTACTCGAAGAACTTCGGCCACCGGAAGGCCTCGTTGGTCGCCGCCCCGTATAGGAACAGCACGGCCAAGACGACGATGACGATCGCCGCCACCCACCGCCACGGATGACGCAGCGGAACGGCATCGATCGCGGCTGGGCCTGCGGGTGGCGAC
>JAVEES010000373.1 GCA_030840285.1 Pseudonocardiales bacterium | reverse complement strand
GCATCCTTGGGGAAATGCGCGGGCACCCAGTCGACGATGACGCCGATTCCGGCCTGGTGCAGCGCGTCGACGAGATAACGGAAATCGTCGGGGTTGCCGAACCGCGAGGTCGGCGCGAAGTAGGAGGAGACCTGATAACCCCAGGAACCGCCGAAGGGATGTTCGGCTACGGGAAGGAACTCCACGTGGGTGAACCCGGTCTGCTTGACGTAGTCGACGAGTTCGGTGGCCAGTTCGCGGTAGCCCAGCCCCTGACGCCAGGAACCCAGGTGCACCTCATACATCGACATCGGCGCGGCGTGCCATGCCGTCTCGCGCCGGGTGGTGAGCCATGCATCGTCGTTCCACTCATATCGCGAGGTGAAGACCACCGACGCCGTCGCGGGTGGCACCTCGGTGGCGAAGGCCATCGGATCGGCCTTCTCTCGCCACACCCCGTCCTTGCCCAGAATCGTGAACTTGTACTTCGTGCCGTCACCGACGCCCGGCACGAACAGCTCCCACACGCCGGAGGCGCCCAGTGAGCGCATCGGGTAGGCGCGTCCGGACCAGTAGTCGAAGTCGCCCTGGACCCGAACCCCGCTGGCATTGGGAGCCCATACCGCGAAGGAGGTTCCGCTCACCGGGCCGCTGGGCGTGTCATAACTGCGGACGTGCGCACCGAGCACCTTCCACAGCTCTTCGTGGCGGCCCTCGCTCACCAGATGCAGGTCGAGCTCTCCCAGCGTGGGCAGCCAGCGGTACGGATCATCGACGACATAGGTGTTGCCGTCGTAGGTGACCTCGATCCGGTAATCGGCCGGGTCGAGGTCCACGGTGGCGGCGAAAACACCGCCAGGGTGCACCTGTTCCAGCGAAAGCCGCTTGCCCTCGATGACCACGCTCGCGGCATCCGCGCCTGGGCGCAAGGTCCGGATCACTGTGGAGCCGGGCTCCACCGGATGCGCGCCCAGGATCGAGTGGGGCTGCGGGTGAGCACCCCCGACGAGGCGATCGAGCTCTTCGCCGGCGACAGCGGCGTTCGGTTCGGACTTCGACTGCATGCCTACCTTCTTCACCTAGTCTGCTTCACGTAGTCTGCTCGCGCGCACGCGGGTTGAACGCGCCTGGCTGATCGTTTTCGCTATGCGCTGCTCGCCAATCGCTGCAGGGAGGCCAGCGGGATGGCAAGCCAGTTCGGACGATTGCGAGCCTCGTAGACCAGCTCGTAGACCGCCTTGTCCGCCTCGAAAGCGCGCAGCAGGACGGCTGCCTCGGCGGGGTCCGTGCCACCGCCCTCGGCATAGCCGTTGCAGAACGCGGCGCGGTTTCGATCGGCCCATTCCGTTGCGCGGAATTCCGACTGCGGCGTTGCGCCGACGTCGATCAGCTGGTGGCGGGCGGCGTAGTCGAAGCTGCGCAGCATTCCTGCCACGTCGCGCAGGGGCGAGTCCTGCACCCGGCGCGCCGTGATGCTCTTGGCAGGTTCTCCTTCGAAGTCCAGGAAAACCCAGCGATGGACGGTACGCAACACCTGTCCGAGATGCAGATCGCCGTGCACCCGCTGCGCGATCACCGGCTGGGAGTAGTCGGCGAACTCGGCGTAGGCCTCGCGCAGGCCGTCGGCTACCTCGGCCAGGGCGGGCACCTCCTGCAGCGCGGCGGCGAGTCGGGCGTCCATAGCCGCCGCACGCTCGGCCAGATCGTCCGGGCCGAGCTCTGAGGTGTCGAAGGCCTTTGCCAGGTCGGCGTGTACCTCCGCGGCCGACAACCCGAGCCGGTGCGCCTCGGCAGCGAAGTCACCGCCCGCTTCCTCGGCGTGCAGGTCGGCTTCGGCCATCAGGTCCCGGACGCTTGCCGTCGCCAGCTGCCAACCGTCGGTCGCGGTCGTCATGAACTCCTGAAGCATCGCCAGGCTCCAGGTCTGACCGTCGATCGTCGCCGAGACGTGCCCGAGCAGTTTGGCGATGTGCCGGGCGCCGAGCCGGGTCAGCTCGGCGTGGATCTCGATGTCAGGGTTGAGGCCCGGCTCGATGCGTCGGAAGGCCTTCATGATGGCCACGTCGCCGAAGACCAGCGAGGTGTTGGACTGTTCGGCCGTCAGCGCAAGGCTGGTCTGCCCGACCGGAATCTCTGAGGCATCGGAGGTGCGCACGAAGTCCACCCCGTCGATGGTGGCCGAATCGGCGATGGCCCGCAGCCACAGCCCGGTGACCTCCTTGTCGTGCAGGGCGTCATAGAGCTGGACCGGCTGGCCTGTCTCGCTGTTGATGACTGATCCGAGCAGCACGTGTTCCAGATGATCCTCGGGGCCGGCGCGCAAGACCAGGGGCACTTGGTAGTGCTCGAGTTCGCCGTCGTCGTAGGCGATGTCGGCAACCCAGATCTGCACGACATGCGGGTCGTGGGCAAGGGTGGCGAGCAGCCGCGCGGACACCTGCCCATCGCGGGACTTGCCCGCATACCACCGTTGCTGGCCCAGCCAATCGATGAGAACCCTTGTCACTTCAGTGGGATCGACCTTCACCCGAGGCCTCCTTCCCCGTCAGCTGACCCGGGGACCGGGTCGGCCACTCTCAGGTGAGCGTTCGGCTCGCTGTCGGGGGCCTCGGCGTCGGGCGTGATGTCCTCACCGCTGCCCGGCATCGGCTCGTCGGCATCCACGCCGAAGCCTTCGGCAGCCGGGAGTCCGGTGCCGCCTCGCGGGTTGTGCACCGGCAGCCGCAACCAGTAGAAGCCGTGGCCGGCGAGCGTCAGCAGGTAGGGAAGTTCGCCGATCGCGGGGAAGTGGCTGCCACCCGTCATCTCGATCGGCTCGGCACCCTGCCAGGTCCGCAGATCCAATTCAACGGCTTGGGGGAATCGCGACAGGTTGTTCACGCACAGCACGACGTCGTCGCCGAACTCGCGAATGAAGGAGAGTACGGAGGGATTGGAACCACCGATATCGCTGAACGTCCCCATGCCGAAGGCGGGATTCGCCTTACGCAGCCCGATCATGCGACGCGACCAGTGCAGCAGCGAGGACGTGTTGCGGGTCTGCGCCTCGACGTTGGTCACCTGATAGCCATAGACCGAATCGGAGTTGACCGGCAGGTACAACCGTCCGGGCTCGCAGTTGGAGAAACCGGCGTTGCGATCCGGGGTCCACTGCATCGGGGTGCGGACGCCGTCGCGGTCACCGAGCCAGATGTTGTCGCCCATGCCGATCTCGTCGCCGTAGTACAGGACCGGAGAGCCGGGTAGCGACAGCAGCAGCGCGGTGAACAATTCGATTCGATTGAGGTCGTTGTCCAGCAGCGGTGCGAGCCGCCGGCGGATACCGATATTGGCCTTCATTCGAGGGTCCTGGGCGTACTCGGCCCACATGTAGTCGCGTTCCTCGTCGGTAACCATTTCCAGCGTTAGCTCGTCGTGGTTACGAAGGAAGATGCCCCACTGGCAGTTGTCCGGGATGGCGGGGGTCTGGTCCAGGATCTCTGATATCGGGTAGCGGTTCTCACGGCGAACGGCCATGAAGATGCGCGGCATCACCGGAAAGTGGAAGGCCATGTGGCACTCGTCGCCGCCGACCGAGAAATCACCGAAATACTCGACGACGTCAGAAGGCCACTGGTTTGCCTCGCACAGCAGCACCCGGTCGGGATAGTTGGCGTCGACCTCTTTACGTACCCGCTTGAGGATCTCGTGGGTCTCGGGGAGGTTCTCGCCGTTCGTCCCGTCCCGCTCGAAAAGATAGGGCACGGCGTCCAGCCGGAATCCGTCGATGCCCAGATCGAGCCAGAACCGAATGGCGTCCATGATCGCGTCGACCACAGCCGGGTTGTCAAAGTTCAGATCCGGCTGGTGGGAGAAGAAGCGATGCCAGAAGTACTGTTTCCGGACCGGATCGAAGGTCCAGTTCGACGGCTCGGTATCGACGAAGATGACGCGGGCGTCGGGGTAGCGAGTGTCGTCGTCGGCCCAGACGTAGAAGTCGCCGTACGGGCCGTCGGGATCGTGGCGGCTGGCCTGGAACCACGGGTGCGCGTCGGAGGTGTGGTTCATGACGAAGTCGATGATCACCCGGATACCGCGCTGATGTGCCTCGTCGAGGAAGAGCGCGAAGTCATCGAGCGTCCCGAACTCGGGCAGCACGCCCGTGAAATCGCTGACGTCGTAGCCCCCGTCCCGCAGCGGCGACGGGAAGAAGGGCGGAAGCCACAGGCAATCGACGCCGAGCCACTGTAGGTAGTCGAGCTTGTCGGTCAGGCCACGCAGATCGCCGGTCCCATCGCCGTTGGAATCGGCGAAGCCGCGCACCAAGACCTCGTAGAAGACCGCTCTCTTGAACCACTCCGGGTCACGGTCGACCTGAACGGCTTCGGTCACGGACGCCTCCTGTTCGCGATCGCGTCTCCGGTCCCAGACCGGGCGAATCCTCCGTGACCTACTCTGCCATGAACTGGAAGCGCTGACAGCCCTGCCCGACAAGCTCCTTACTCTGATCGCACTGTTGGGCTCGCCCGGCGTCCGGCACTGCCCCGCTTCCTCAGCTCGTCGGCGGCAGCGGGGGTGTCTGGGGCAATGGCGGGATGGTCGGCAGTCCGATGCTGGACTCCTCGCTCATCGGCGGCAGCCCTGAGTGCGCCGCTCGCGATTCGGGATCCTCGTCCGAGGCACGGAAGTTGGCGGCCTCGGGTTGCTCGGCGGCCGGCGGCAGTTTCGAGTCGAACCAATCACTGGTGTCGATGGCGGGCTGGCCGCCGTTGGGTCCGCCGGGGTGCTGACCCGCCGCCGGACCGCCGTCGCTCTGTGCCGCCAGCCAGGACGGCGCGTCCGCGTCGCTGCCCCCGGTCAGCTTGGCCAGGCCCTCGAGCGCCTTGGAGAATTCGCTCGGCACGATCCACATCTTGTTGGCGTCACCCTGGGCGATCTGAGGCAGCGTCTGCAGGTACTGGTAGGCGAGCAGGGCGGGGTCCGGCCGGGCCGCGTGGATGGCGCCGAAGGTTGTCTCGATGGCCTTGGCCTGCCCCTGTGCCGAGAGGTAGCGCGCCGCGCGCTCACCCTCTGCGCGCAGGATGCGGGATTGCCGGTCAGCCTCGGCTGCCAGGATCACCGATTGCTTCTGGCCCTCTGCGGAGAGGATCTGAGCGGCCTTCTGGCCTTCAGCCGTCTTGATCGCCGATTCCCGTTGGCCCTCGGCCGACAGGATGATGGCTCGCTTGTCACGGTCGGCCCGCATCTGCTTCTCCATCGCGTCGCGAATCGACGGAGGCGGCTCGATGGCCTTGATCTCGACACGAGCCACCCGGATGCCCCAGGGGCCGGTAGCGTCGTCCAGCACCCCGCGCAGCTGGGTATTGATGTTGTCGCGGCTGGTCAGGGTCTGCTCGAGGTTCAGCGCCCCGACGACGTTGCGAAGCGTCGTGATGGTCAGCTGCTCAACTGCCTGGATGTAATTCTGGATCTCATACGTCGCTGCCCGGGGGTCGGTGACCTGGAAGTAGATGACCGAGTCGATAGCCACCGTCAGGTTGTCGGAGGTGATCACCGGCTGGGGCGGAAAGCTGACGACCTGTTCGCGCAGATCGATCAAGGGGCGAAGGCGGTCGACGAACGGCACCAGCACCGCGACTCCGGCGCCCTGGGTTCGGGTGTAGCGGCCCAGTCTCTCCACCACACCGGCCCGGGCCTGCGGAATGATCCGGACGCTGCGCACCAGGGTGATGACGGCCAGCAGCGCGATAACCAGTACAGCGATCAAGAGTGGGTCCATCAGGGTTCCTTTCGAGGAGGTGATACGGACTTGGCTCAGAGGGCGGGCGTCTCCCATACGACGGCGGTGGCACCGTCGATCTTCACGACCTGCACGACGGTGCCGTCCGGAATCACCTGGGTGTCATCGAAGCTGCGCGCCGACCACTCACTGCCGTTGAGCCTGATCCGTCCGTCGCTGCCGTCTACCTTGCGCGTGACAACTGCCTGCTGCCCGACGAGTGCGGCGCTGCCGCTGACATGGCCGGCACCGGGGAGCAGATGACGTTTGGCGGTCGGCCTGACGAAGGCCAGCAAGGCGACGGACACCAGGGCCGCGACCGCGACCTGCCCGGCCGGCGGCGCCCCGGCGGCTGCCGTGATCGCGCCGGCACCGGCCCCGGCGGCGAACATGACCAGCACCAGGTCCAGCGACAGCGCCTCCGCACCGGCCAGCGCGGCGGCGGCGATGATCCAGATCAACCAGGCGGGCACCTATCCATCGAACCACGAACTAACACCAGCGTGTGGAGGCGTCAGCGAGGAGCCACCGCGGGGTATCAGAGCTGCGTCGCTCGAACTAGTTGGCGGTTGCGCCCCGATACCTGGCCTCGGCGCGCACCGGGTCCTCGAACCACGGCCGGAAGAGGAGTTCGGCAGCTCCGTGGCTGCAGGCCAGATTTCCGAGTTGCCCGGGCTCGGCTCGCTTGACCGGGCCGCCTGCATTCCGGAAGTTGTCCGGGCAACCGGAGGGCCCGCTGAGTACCAACACGTCGGGACTCAACAACGCCTGCAGAAGGCGAGCCCGATCATGCGGTGATTCGGGGTCGGAGGGCGGTGACAGGTGCGGCCCCCAATCTCGCTTCGTACTGTCGGTCAACGGCGCGGCTGAACCTCCGACGCCAGCCGGGCAGCCTCGTCTGGCTAAGTAGAAGTCGTACGGATGTCCGCTTTCGAGGACCAGCACTGAGTCGGCGCCTGTCCCGGCTCCGCGGGTCAGCTCGCCCCATGCCGCAAGCTCCACATGATGGCGAGCGCTCACCCGGACCGCACGATGTTCTTGCCGCGGCCGGTTGAGGTCGAAGGCAGGCGTCGAGGCCTCCGCTCGCCCGCCGGTAAGCATTACTCCGGCGAGATAGCTTCGCCGTGGCAGGGAATCTTCGATGTCTGTGACCACGGCTGTGAGCAAAGCGGTATCAATCCCGGGGCCGAGCCGCGCTGACTCCTGACGTAGGACCTTCCCGCCCAGGCCGATGCTTGTCCACAGCACCCGTCCGGTGCGGACCGTGTCGCAGAAGTCGATGCATACCGCGACTGGTCCGATGTTGCCAACGGTGATATTCGCTGAAGGGCGGCCGACTCGGCCGGTCTGTTGGTTGTCGCCGATCGATACCAGTCGCAGTTCCGCCAGTCCCACCAGCATGGAGCCGGAGGCCGAGCGGCTCTGCCCGAGGCGAGCCGCCAAGGATGCGCGTGTCTGCGGGCCGTTCTCGTGTAGGTAGCGAAGGACTTCACCCATGTTGATCGATGCGACGTCAGCTGAGGTCAGCACGAATGGGTTCCGGTCGATGGCGAACAGCGATGGATTGCCATCGCACGACGTAGCGAAAACCAAGAACGACAGCGATCAGCAGGCAGTTGAAGGCAGCGCCCGCGATGATGAGACTGACCGCAGGCCGATCGGTTGGACACGATGCTTGCCACAGGCGGTCCGCGCCCACAAGAAATAGTGCGGCCTGCAACCACAACCCGGTCGCTACGCCGCCGGTGCACAGTTGCCTGCCGATCGCCGCCAGCGGATCGTTGCGCGCGAGTGTTCCTGACGCCTGGCTCGCATCCCGCGCCGCTGCACGATCCTGGTGATAGCTGCGCAGGGCAACGGCGAACATGGCGGAACCGATGAGCACCATGACCCAAACGCCGGCGGAAAGCTCTGGGCTGGACAGCTGACACGAGCCCTCGGGCGCATGTCCGCGCGGCGGTCGAAAGTCGTGTCTCCGTCCGAGGGTGAGTAGGTAGAGCGCGATCGAGCCGATGAACGCCCCTGAGCCGACGAGCAGCCACGACCGGACCGTGGTTGCTCCGAGCACCTCGGTCGAGTCAACCTGAGTGTCCCGCGCGGCATCGACTGCCGACAGTGGCCTGATCCGCACCATGACCGTTACTGCCGCTGTGGCAGCAACGACGAGTCCGTAGAGCGCGGACACGGCGTTGATAGAGAGTTCCGAGTTGCCCGCCAGGGCGAGTGCTGCGGGCGCGGCAAGTCCGACAGCTAGCCCTGCCCAGTAGGCACGCCGGAGCAGCTTCAGCCGTCCCTCGAAGGCTTTGCGTCCTGCTGGGTCGAGCTGTGAGGCCCATGCTGATGCTTTGATGCGCCGATCAGGTCGGCTGCGCGACAGGCAGGCGCTGACAGCTACGGTGGCCACCAACACGAGCACTTCAGCAGTTACCACGGCATACTCTCGTCGTCGCACCGGCCAGCGGATGCCTGCAGCAGCCGGTAGATGTAGAAAAGGTCGTCGGTGGAGGTGGCGGTCTGGAGCGCCGTAGCAATTGAGAAACCGGCTTGCTTCACAACCCGTTTGGCCTGCCGCGCGTCGCCACGGACACAGGCAAGCCGAGTTGCCGTCCAGCTGGATTTCAGTGAAGCGCCTGGCAAGGCGCCAAGTCGCGAGGCCTGAGCCGCTGCTGCATCGATACGACTGAGCGCACCAGCAGCTCGGCCGAGAAGTGACGTGCATCCGCGGATCGAGACCGCATCGAGGGCAAGCATCAATGCCATCGCCGGATCGGACCGAATGCTTTCGGTGAGCTCAGCGCTGTTGACAATCAGTTGCCACTGATCCAGCGCTTGCCCCAGGGCGCGGCAGTCCTTTCGAAGGAACAGTCCTGGAATACCAGGGTAGGCCCGTAATTCTCGCGCGAGCGCGGGCTTGAGGTGTTCCAGCAGGGCCGGATCGCGGCGGCCCAGCGCCGCAATTTCGTATGCGGCATCGGCGGCAGCCAATACGGAGTCGGCACCGGCGAGTTTGAGCTCAGCGTCTGCAAGCATTGGTTCGCGGTTCAGCACCCGGCGGCTCAGCACCGCCGCGTAACCAACTGAGGATCCCGCTTCTTGGCCTGGGTCGACCAGGCCCCCTCGGGTCATCCGCTGCTGGAAGATGTAATTCGCGGAGCCCGCTGATCGGGGGAGGGCCACGCCGCTCACCGCGATCAACACCAGCGAATCCGCGCTGTCGGCCGACATATAGCTGGGATAGGTGATGGAGGTCAGCTCGGCTGCCCGCTCTTCGAGCCTGCTCCTGAAGTACGCGCCCGCTGTGATCCGGTATGCAGCGGCGAGGCTTCTGGTGGCTGCGGCATCCGTGCCAAGGGCGGCGTAGTTGCGCCGAACCGCGGTTGCCTGCGCGGCTGTTGCTGGGCAGCTCGACATTGGCCACAGAAGTAGCGCGCGGATCAGGCTCACCGCGATCAGTGATTGTGCTTGCCTGCACTGCTCGCTGGTCTGTCCACTGAGCTCTCCGCGGGCCGCCTCCTGACGCACCTCGTCGGTTGACCAGTCACTCGGCTGGCGATGCGGGCGGACGACCTGCGGCATCCAGTCGCTGGTCTGCCGTAGCGCAAGCGCGTGGGCAGACAGCGCTAGTGTCTCGGCAACCAGCACCGGCGAACCGCCCGAAGCCAGAACGGCCCGCGCGGCGTTACTGATTGCCTCGCTCGAAGGAAGGGCGCGGTGTCCCAAATTGCTGGCTTGTGACAACGCCTCTGCGCCGAGGACCTTTATCGGATCGGGCACATCGGAGCTGTAGGAAAGCTCGATCGAATTCCGATCGGTTCTTACGACGTCCGAGTCCACCGCCGCGACGAACGGCGCGGGAAGCGACGGAGCGCGTCGTGGCCGGTTGATCAGAATGGCTCCGAGAATCGCGGCGGCGGCCAACATGGGTACGGCGATGACCGCCACCGCTTTGGTAGAAAATCTCATCCGATGCGGGCGATCCTCAGAATGCCCATGCTTTGGCGGCTGTGGTGACGCTGCCTCCGTAAGCCCCAGTGATGACCGAGGCCGATGCTCTCACCGTCACCCGGGCGGGGTATACCGCTGAGATGCTCTGGCCGTTGAGGTAATACGTCATGGAACTGACGTTGTAAGCAGCTTGGGTTGCCGTGATCGTCTTGGATCCGATGCCACCGCTGCAAGAACCGAGTGGCACGGTGCAGGAGGTGACCTGGGGCGAGGTCACGGTGAATGCGAAGGTCTGTGATAGCCGCTGCGCGCGGACGTCGTAGTTGCCGTACGGAGCGCCTGCTCCACACGCTTGCCAGTGCACTCTGCTGGTGCTGTTGGTGATCGTAAAGTTCCAGGTGAAGAGCCCCGACTTGGCAGTCACATACCCTCCCGTTGCTTCGGTCAACTCGCGTACCGGCGCGATTCGCCCACACGCGCCATAGGCAACCAGCGAGTAGTACTGCGTGCTGGAGGCCGAGGCGTGCTGCGCTGAGGCGAGCATGGCGAACGGGGTGAGCAGAGTCGTCAGAGCTGCGACGGCCTTGGCGGCGATCCTCATAAAGTGCTCCTGTCAGGTGTAGGGAACGACAGATTACGCACAATATTTGGAAGATCGCAGGCATTTCGTGATCTTGTGGAAAACTCCGTCCGAGGGCCAATGATCGGCGGGATCTTCGCAAACCGGCGTGGTCCAGCCCCGTTGTTACGCAGCCGATTTGCCCGCGCACACAGTGAGGGGACGACTACCGCACGCTGATCCAACGACAAGCCATAGCGGAAAGCCGTTGACCGTGACCGGCACCGAGGACCCAGCGTGCCAACCGCAGGAGGTGCGGGATGCTGGAAGCTTGTTCGGGCTGCACCCGATCCGGATTCGGTGCGTGGCCGGAGGTGGTCTATCAACAGGATGCGATGCATGCCGCCTGTCTCCAGGAGGCACATCAGCGCCTGGCGAGCCTTCGACGCCGTTCGGAAGTCAGCTTCGGCGCCTCCGCTGTCTTGATTGTTGCGGCGGCGGGTTACC
>JAVEES010000348.1 GCA_030840285.1 Pseudonocardiales bacterium | reverse complement strand
CCAGGCGCCCTAGCATCTCGCGATTACCCGTGTCAGCGGACGCTTCGGACAGCTCGCCGATCGACACCGCCTACACCCGACGAGGCGTCGCTGCGACCATCCGGTCCGCTGTCGCCGACGTGGACGGCATCCGCTCGGCCCGAGTCAGGGTCAAGCGTCACTCCATCCGGGTTCGGGCCGTGGCTGCGGCCCGGGACAAACAGGCAATCCCTGCCCTGCGTGAAGTTACCGATGCCGCCGCACGGCGCCGGCTAGAAACGCTGGCGCTCACGTCGTCGCCGTCGCTGTCGGTCCGAGTCATCCCACGGAGTAGCTGATGCATGCCGATCGCACCAACCGCCTGATGCTGATCGTCTTCGCGCTTGCGCTTATCGCTGCGGGCGGCCTCGGTTGCGCCGTCTCCTACGGCGCATTCGGCCGCGCCTCCGAGCGCGGCGCGCTGACCCACAACCGGGTCGGCGCGTTCATCGGCCGCAACGGCGACTGGCTGTGGCCAGTCGTCGCGGTTGCTGCGCTGGTTGTCGTCCTGCTGGCGCTTCGGTGGCTGCTCACATTGCTGCTCTCTACCGACCGCGCCGGAGACCTCGACATCGCCAGCGGTGACGGCCCGGGCAGAACCACGTTGGCACCGCATGCGCTCACCGAAGCAATCAGCGAGGAGGTCGAGGGCTACCGCGGGGTGTCCTCGGCACAATCGCGTGTCATCGGCACCGAGGACCTGCCTGAGCTGGTATTGGCTGTCACCGTCGAAGAATCCGCTGACCTGTCGAGGCTCCGAAGGAGAATCGAGACCGACGCCATCTGTCACGCCCGTGCCGCGCTCGGCAACCCATCCCTGCCCGTCCGCCTCGACTTGACCGTCAGCACGAAACGTTCGGCCCGTGTCGCCTAAAAATAGTCCGGTACGGCTCACCGGATGCCGCGCCCCGGCCGGTGCAGTCTGTGAAGGGGGGTTGCGTCCGGGGGTATCGGCTGTACCCGGATAGGGCTATCGTCGTGCAGGCCCGACGGGGAGGGGTTCGCGAATGAGCGACATGGTGGCGGTTTCGCAGGAGTTCGCAGGCCTCGGCGCTGAGCTGCACGGCGACGGTGACGGTGACGGTGATGAGGCGCTGGCGCGGGCGCCGAGTTCGCCGCGATCACCGTCACGGGGCCCAGCGGCATTGTCTTCCGGACGGTCGCCTCGTCCGACGACCTGGCGATGCAGGTCGACCAGATCCAGTACGACTCCGGCGAGGGCCCATGCCTCAGCGCCCTCGCAGAGGGTCTGACCATCCGAAGCGATGACATCGCCACCGATCCACGATGGCCCCAGTTTGGGCCGGCGGCACACGACCTGACCGGCGTGATGAGCATGCTGTCGCATCCGCTGGCACTGGAAGAGGATGACACCCTCGGCGGCCTCAATCTCTATTCCAAGAGGCCCGCAGCCTTCGGTTGGGACAGTGCCAGTGACCTGACTGTGCTGGCCACTCACAGCGCGATCGCGATAGCCCGCGCTGGCGCGCACGAGCGAAGCCAACACCTTCAGCAGGCGCTCGAGAGCAACCGAACTTATCGGTATAGCAATCGGCATCCTGATGAACAAGCATCTGATCACCCGGGAGCAGGCATTCGATGCCCTGCGCGTGTCAAGCCAGCATGGACATCGCAAGCTCATCGACATCGCGACCGACGTGATTGAAAGCGGTCAGCTCGTCCTGCCACCGCGGAGCCCCCTTAACCATTAACGATCAAGTCCGCCGCATGCGGACGACGACGGGTGGACGGTTGAGGTCGTCGAGCCCGACGGCCGCCAATGGTTGCGCGTCCTGCACCGCGGCTTCCTGACCGGCGGCGGACCCGGCAAGCCGCGCGGCCTGGATCGCCACCATCGAAGAGGTCGAGCAGCTGTTAGGCGACTCGTTCGCGAAGCTGGTCGCCGCCCCGTGACTGGTCTCTACTTGGTAGATGGAGCGATGGCTATCGCGCTATGCCTGTTCGATGGTCGTGCGCTCAACCAGGGCTTCAACCACATCGCCGGCGACATCCTCTTTCTTCGCGACCTTCGCGGCTTGTTCCTGGTTGACTTCCACGCGGGCAGCCTGCCATGCCGACCAGTGGCCGGACACGAGCGCCCAAAGGCTCAGCGCTGAGACGTACACAACGGATTTGACCCATCCGGTCATCAGGCTGACCGGGATCATGACGATCCACAATATGGTGAGCCAGCCGTTGACGCGGCGCATGAATACCGGGTCGCCCTGTACCGCTGCCCACAAGGACTTCGCGACACTCACTGCGATTTCTCCAACATCGGATTGTTGATCACGTAGGGAGTCATACCGGTCGACCGCCTGTCCTCAGCCTCGGCACGACGCCGCACAGCAAACTCTTATCAGCGACGTTCAGCCGTGGCCGGTCACCTTCGCCGCGTGTAGCCCCTCGCCCCTCGTCGAATCGATCCTCTTGGGTCTTGCGAACCACAGCATGCCGAGTCCGGCCAAGGTGGCGTTCTGGTCAATCTCTTCGACAATGCTCAAGAGAGATCGCAAGCGGGGCGACACCCCAGACGCTGGCTGTTTAGCGGACTCCCTGGCTGCCTAAGGCCGGAATGCCGCCTGTCCTGTCTAACTGGTTTCTGTTGATCTTGCAACCGGGCAGTTCCGGATACGAACCGCCCCGCTGCCCCGACGGTGGGTCAGGTGTCCACGACCCCGGTGTAGAGGACGTCATCGGCGACCTCACGGGCTTTGCGGTGGGTCTTCTGGCAGGCGGAGCGCAGCAAGTCGAACGCCCCCGCCTCGTCCACGTCATCGGTGGCCATGAGGATGCCCATCGCCGCACCGATCCGCCTCGATGCCACGAGCGCCTCGTGCAGGTTCGCGATCTCGGCCCGGTCGACGAGGCCCTGTTCGGTGAGTACGGCGATGATCTCGTGATCGACAATGGATTGCGCCTGCAGGCCGGTGAGCCGCTGCCAGTCATCGACGTGCTGCTCCTCCAACCGGGAGATGTCCGCCCGGTCCTGACCGGCCTGCTGTTCCAAACCGCGATGGTGTCCTGAGGTTGCGGCCGATCCGTAGAGCCATGAGACTCGCAGTCGATGTGCGGATAGGCTGTTTGGCCGGGCCGCCTAGATCCTTCCCAAACGATACGGCGCACAGCTGCCTCGCCGCTCGCTTCCTCGTTCATGGGGAAGGTGAAATCACAAGAGCCGAGCAATGCACCCAGCGCGAGCCGCAGCACGTTCCGGTAGGGGGCGGTATGGGGGGAGGGGGTCCTGCCCGGGTCTGTGTGATGGCCAGCATCAGACGGCTGCCTGTCGCATGGATGCGGTGCGAGCATGCTTGGCGTCATCGATGGCCGTCATCTGCTCCCTGGCCTTCATCAGGGCGTCGTCGCGGGCGGCGCGGCGTTTGGCCGAGATCTCGCCGATCATCTGGTTGGCCCGGCTGAGCGCCTCGGAAGGATCGAGTTGGTTGTTCTCGGCTTGGATTGCTTCTGCGAGCGCGCCGAGTGTTGAGCTTGGGATTGGCGCGTGTGACTGGGCCGCGTTGCGGAGGGCGACGGTTGCGGCAGCGCGGTCGTGGTACTCCTTCACCGGTGCCCATGCCCGCTGGATGACCTTGTGGTCCATGGGGCTCTTGAGCTTCGAGACCTTTGCTGCGATGGAGGCGAGGGTTTGTGCGTCGTCGAATGGCACTTGTGATGGGTCGCTGGGTAGTCCGGCGAGCCATAGCTGCTCGATCCCTGTCAGCGGTCCTTGGTCTGGGTGGGGCAGCGGACCCCTCTCGGGATGGAGGTAGGTCTCCCTCTGCTGGACGGGCAGGCTCTGCACTTCCTGCAGGAATTTGCGCTGCGCGGTCGTGGTGCGGTTCGGCCCGGACGGGTTCA
>JAVEES010000324.1 GCA_030840285.1 Pseudonocardiales bacterium | reverse complement strand
ACCGACTTGGAGATGATCGTGGACGAGGTGTGCGGTGCCGCGTGCACCATCTTCGCGCCCGCGTCCTGGTGCTGGCCCTCGCCGGCGAACGCGATCGAGAGCACCTCACCCTTGGCGTGCTCGCCGGTCATCCAGACCGCCGGGTACTTCATGGTGACCTTGGAGCCGATGTTGCCATCGACCCACTCCATGGTCGCGCCCTCCTGTGCCACGGCGCGCTTGGTGACCAGGTTGTACACGTTGTTGGACCAGTTCTGGATGGTCGTGTAGCGGCAGCGAGCACCCTTCTTGACGATGATCTCCACGACCGCCGAGTGCAGCGAGTCCGAGGAATAGATCGGCGCGGTGCAGCCCTCGACGTAGTGCACGTAGGCGCCCTCGTCCACGATGATCAGGGTCCGCTCGAACTGGCCCATGTTCTCGGTGTTGATCCGGAAATACGCCTGCAGCGGGATCTCGACGTGGACGCCCTTGGGGACGTAGATGAACGAACCGCCCGACCAGACCGCCGAGTTCAGGGCCGCGAACTTGTTGTCACCGGACGGAATGACCGAGCCGAAGTACTCCTCGAAGAGCTCGGGGTACTCGCGCAGACCGGTGTCGGTGTCCAGGAATATGACGCCCTGGCGCTCGAGTTCCTCGTTGATCTTGTGATAGACGACCTCGGACTCGTACTGGGCGGCAACGCCGGAAACTAGCCGCGCCTTCTCAGCCTCAGGGATGCCCAGCTTGTCATAGGTGTTCTTGATGTCGTCGGGCAGATCTTCCCACGTTGCCGCTTGCTTCTCGGTCGAGCGGACGAAGTACTTGATGTTGTCGAAGTCGATGCCCGACAGGTCCGAGCCCCAGTTCGGCATCGGCTTCTTGCCGAATATCTCGAGAGCCTTGAGGCGCCGCTGGAGCATCCAGTCGGGCTCGCTCTTCTTGAAGGAGATGTCGCGCACGACGTCCTCGCTGAGGCCGCGGCGAGCAGTCGACCCGGCAACGTCGGTGTCGGCCCACCCGTAGTTGTACTTGGACAGCGCATCGATCTGCTCGTCCTGGGTCAACACTGGCTTGGTACCGGCGCTGGGTGCGGTCGGTGTCGTGGTCACTATTTCCTCCCGGCTGGGGATATCTGCACTTGCTGGCGGTTGGGTGGTGCTATCGAGCCTGGAACGTGCGTGGTGCAGACGCCATCACCATGGGCGATGGTGGCGAGTCGTTGAACGTAGGTGCCGAGCACCTCGGCCAGTGCGCGGGTCTCTGCCTCGCACAGCTCCGGGAACTCTGCCGCGACGTGCGCGACCGGACAATGATGCTGGCAGATCTGCAAGCCGTGACCGGCGGGTTCGAAATTGGCGGCGTAGCCCTCATCGGTGAGAGCAGAGGCGATCACGGCGACCTTGGCCGTAGGGTCGCTGGCGTCCTCGTCCAACTCCGGTGTCTGGGCGAACTTGGCGCTGATGCGGTCGGCCAGGTTGTGCGCTCGGTGATCGGCGAAGGCCAACACGGCATCCTCGCCCCCCGTCTCGCGCAGATAGCGCAGGGCGGTCGAGGCCAGGTCGTCGTAGGCGTGGGCGAATCGGGCCCGGCCGGTATCGGTCAGGGCGTAGGCACGAGCCGGACGTCCACGGCCGCGAGGTCGAGCGGTGATGCGAGGTTCCACCTCGACCAGCACGCCGTCGGCGACCAGCGCGTCCAGGTGGCGGCGAATCGCTGCCGCGGAAAGGTTGAGCCGCTCCGCGAGAGCCGCCGTCGTCAGGGGTCCGGACTGCAGGATCAGACGAGCAACCGCGTCGCGGGTACGTCCCTCGCTGCCGGAGCCTCGCGCTTCCGCACGCGCAGCCGAAACGGGGCCGGTGGAGGCCGGCCGCTCCTCGGTGCTGGCGAATTTCACAACACCAGTATGACTTATTTCCCGCTTCGATCCCAGCGGGGGGACCGTGCGGCGCGCCACTCACCGCAAGCGCGGGTGCACTAGGTTTCTGTCGTGCTCTACCGGATGGCCGAACTCACCGTCTCGCCGTTGCTGCGTGCCTATTTCAGGCCCGAAGTCAGCGGGCAGCACAACGTTCCGCGTACCGGGCCGGCCATCCTTGCCGCCAATCACCTGTCAGCCTGTGATGAGGTCTTCACACCGATCACGGCCGGGCGGCAGGTGCTGTACTTCGCCAAGGCGGAGTACTTCACCGGCCCGGGGATACGAGGGCGCCTCACCGCGGCGATGTTCCGCGAGTTCGGCCACGTGCCCGTCGAACGGTCTGATCCGCGGGCCGCGGCGTCGACCCTCGACACCGGCGCGGAACTCCTGGCCGAGGGCCGGGCGCTCGGAATCTTTCCCGAAGGCACCCGTTCTCCGGACGGCCGGCTACACAAATTTCGCACCGGCGTCGCCCGGCTGGCCTTGAGAACCGGCGCACCGGTGATCCCGGTCGCGTTGATCGGCACCGATCGGGTCCTGGTACAGGGTGATCGATGGTGGCATCGCGTCCCCGTGCAGGTGCGCTACGGCGAACCCCTCGACTTCTCCGGGCGGGCGGAGCAGGAACGCTCGGCCAGAGTTCTGCGTGAGGTCACCGAATCCATCCGCATGGCCGTTCAGGAGCTGTCGGGCCAGGACTACGTCAACGCGTACGGCAGCTCTGTCAAAGCCGCGGGCTGAGCGCCAGCGGTGGGCGGATTGTCGACCGCGAGCGGCCCTGCGTAGCGGCGGTTGTCCGGCTGGTCACTGATCTGCCGGACGCCGTGCGACCAGCGGCCCGAGGCTACCTAGACTCAACGCGTGTCTGCACCCGCCGTCGAGATTCGCGATCTCGTGAAACGCTACGGCCAGCAGACTGCGGTCGACTCCGTGTCGCTCCGGCTGGAGCCCGGCCGGATGCTTGCGCTGCTGGGGACCAACGGTGCGGGCAAGACCACCACCATCGAAATCTGCGAGGGCTTCCGCCGCGCCGATTCGGGGCAGGTGAGGGTGTTCGGGCTCGACCCGGTCAAGGATTCGGCTGCCTTGCGGCCACGGGTCGGTGTCATGCTGCAGGACGGCGTCGGTGGTTACACCGGAGCAAAGGCCTCGGAGATGCTGAACCTTCTTGCCAGCTACGCCGCACACCCGCTGCCGAGCGCTGAGCTGCTGGAGTTGCTCGGACTGACTGAGGTCGCGGATCGTCCCGTCAAACGCCTGTCCGGCGGCCAGCAACAACGCCTCTCGCTGGCCATGGCATTGGTGGGGCGGCCGGAACTTCTCTTTCTGGACGAACCGACCACCGGCATGGATCCGCACGCCCGCCGTGATGCCTGGGCTCTGATCCGGCAGCTGAGATCCGACGGTGTGAGCGTCGTGCTGACGACCCACTACCTGGACGAGGCCGAGGAACTGGCCGACGACGTCGTGGTGCTGCACGCGGGACGGGTGGTAGCCCAGGGCACGCCGCAGGAACTCACTCGCAGCGACTCCGACGGCAAGATCCGGTTCTCGGCAAGGAGCGGCCTGCCGGTCGAGGCTTTGCGCACCGCGTTGCCGGCCGGAGCCAAAGTCCGGGAGGACACTCCCGGCAGCTACCTCGTGGAGGCACCGATGACGCCGGAGTTGCTCGCCGCGGTCACCTCGTGGTGTGCGGCGCAGGGCGTCATGGCCGAAGGCCTCAGCGTGCAGCGCCGCCGGCTCGAGGACGTCTTCCTCGATCTGACCGCCACCGCAGGCGGGGTGGCCCCGTGAGTGAGCATCGCAGCGAGGTACGAGCGAGGAGCGGAGCGAACTCAGCGATGAGCGCTTGCGCGAAGAGCAGGTCAGTCAAATGAGCTTGAGTTTTGTGCCCGCGCCGGGTGCCGCGCCACCGGTGGCGATGCTGCGTGCGCAGACCCGGATGGAACTGAAGCTGCTGCTGCGCAACGGCGAGCAGGTCGGACTGACTCTGGTCATCCCGATATTGCTGGAGTTCTTCTTCAACCTTCCGATGCTCTACAGCATCCAGGGCCGGCGGATCGACTTCGTGGTGCCCTCCGTACTGGCGCTGGCCGTGATGAGCGCGTCGTTCACCGGGCTCGCGATCGGCACCGGCTTCGAGCGCAAGTACGCGGTGCTCAAGCGCCTCGGCGCCACGGCGTTGCCACGCGAGCTGCTGCTGCTGGGCAAGACCTGCGCGGTGCTGATCCTGCAGGTCCTGCAGGTCGCGCTGATCTGCGCCTTCGGACTCGTGCTCGGTTGGCATCCGAGCGGCAACCCGCTGTGGGCGGTGTTGCTGATCGTGCTGGGTACGTTCGCCTTCGGTGGGCTCGGGTTGTTGCTGGCCGGGACGGTACGAGCCGAGATAACGCTGGCCGCGGCCAACCTGATCTGGCTGGTGCTGCTCTTCGCCGG
>JAVEES010000266.1 GCA_030840285.1 Pseudonocardiales bacterium | reverse complement strand
GCATCGAGCACCAGCAGCGTCTCGTTGATCGGGCCGTGCTTCTCCACCACGCGCTTGAGCTTGCCCAGCTCGTCCATCAGCCCCACCTTGGTGTGCAGCCGGCCGGCCGTGTCGATCAGGACCGTGTCCACGCCTGACTCGATGCCCGCCCTGACAGCCTCGAAGGCAACGCTGGCGGGATCTCCTCCCTCGGGACCGCGCACCGTCTCGGCACCGACCCGCGACCCCCACGTCTGCAACTGGTCGGCCGCGGCAGCCCGGAACGTGTCGGCGGCCCCGAGCAGCACCGTCCTGCCGTCGGCTACCAGCACCCGGGCGAGCTTTCCGCAGGTCGTCGTCTTGCCGGTTCCGTTGACGCCCACAACCAGCACGACCGCCGGACCGGAACCGCCGGGGACGGTGTGCAGGGTCCGGTCCATCTCGGGCTGCAGCGCACTGACGAGCTCCTCGCTCAGCAGGGCACGCAACTCCGGGACGCTGCGGGTGCCCAGGACTTGAGTGCGCGACCGCAGCCGCTCGACGATCTCGGAGGTAGCGCGAACTCCGACGTCGGCAGTCAGCAGCGCGTCCTCGATCTCTTCCCAGGCTTGCTCGTCCAGCTTGTCCCGGGCAAGGACGGCGAGCAGACCGCGGCCCATCGAGGTCTGCGAACGTGCCAGCCGGGCGCGTAGCCGCTGCATCCGGCCGGCGGTGGGCTCGGGAACCTCGAGTAGCGGTTCGGGTGCTTCTACCGGGGACGGCGGGGGGAGAACTTCAACGGGCGTATCTGTGACGAGCGGAGGTTGTGCGAGGTCGGCGGGCCGCTGCGGAGCAGGTGGCGGCTCGATCACCGTGCCGCGGCGCGAACGAGGCAGGACGAAGCCCAGGACGGCAACCGCGCCGACGACGATGAGAGCGAGGACGATCAGAATGATTTCGAGCACCGGTTCATCCTCTCAGCCGGCGGCCCTCATGCCGAATCCGCGACGCGGTATCCCCTGGCGGGATCGTCGTGGCGCCTCGGCTCAGCTGGTCTTGACCGCGCCACCGGTCTGCCACACCGACCAGCTGACGTTCCAGTCACCGTAGCCCTGACCGAGCTGCATCTGGGGGCCGCTGGCGTTGGGGTACTGCACGACGTCACCGACCTCCAGGGAGTTGTACAGCTGTTTCGCGACCGCCGGTGACAGGTTCGTGCAGCCGTTTGAGGTACTGCGCACCCCCAGGTTGGCGACATTCCAGGGCGCCGAGTGCAGGTACTCGCCGCCGAAGGTCAGCCGCTGCGTCCACTGGACGTGCGGATCGTAGTAACCCGGGCCGCGCATCGAGATGTCCGCGCCCTTCTCCATGATCACCTTGGTGCCCCGAGCGGTGGGCGTGTTGGATGCGCCGAGCGACACCGGGAACGTCCCGTAGTTGCGGCCGTCGGACATGACGGAGAGCTTCAGCGTCGCTGCGTTGACCGTCAGGATGTTGGCCGCACCGGTCGCCATCGACAGGGTCAGGCTGTTGTCGAAGGACAATCCCGGTCCAGCGGTCAGGCCCGCGACCGGCAGATCCAGCTCGATCCGTGCGTGGCCGGGCCAGTAGGTGCTGGTGCGGTAGTGAGCCTCCATCACCGAGCCCGCGTGCTGGGTGTACTCGAAGTACCAGGCGCCGCTGACCTTCTTGCCGTTCACCTTCACCGTTGTCGCCGCGGCGAAGGCCGAGGCATCGGTCACCTTGCGGTTGAACCAGGCGATGATCGGCAGGCCGACGCCGTACTGAGCCCCGTCGCTCTCCAGCAGCGAGACATGCACCTTCTTAGTGGCGGCCGTCTTAGAAGCCGTCGGTGTGGGCGTCGCAGAGGACTCGGGCGCGCTGGATCTCGCTGCCGAACTCGACGCCGATCCGGACGGCGACACCTGCGTGGTGCTCGGCGTGGAGGACGGTGCGGGAGCCGGCGTACACGCCGCGGCGAGCAGCACGAGCGGCATCAGGATGAGCGTGACTCTTCGAAACACCTGCTGGACGGTACCTGGTGACGCTGTGCGGCATGCTCTGGTTGCCCGACTTCGGCTCAACCTGCCTCTGAGTCCTCGCGAAGTCGCTGGCTGATCACCTGAGTTATGCCGTCACCGCGCATGGTGACGCCGTACAGGGCGTCCGCGACCTCCATCGTCCGCTTCTGGTGGGTGATGATGATCAGCTGGCTGGTCGCCCGCAGTTCACCGATCAGCCCGACCAGGCGGTTGAGGTTGACGTCGTCGAGAGCCGCCTCGACCTCGTCCATTACGTAGAACGGGCTCGGCCGGGCACGGAAGATCGCGACCAGCAGGGCGACGGCTGTCAACGAGCGCTCGCCACCGGACAGCAACGACAGCCGCTTGACCTTCTTGCCCGGTGGGCGGGCTTCGACCTCGATACCGGTGAGCAGCATGTCCTCGGGCTCGGTGAGCACCAGGCGGCCCTCACCGCCAGGGAACAACGTCCGGAAGACGATCTCGAACTCTCGCTCGACATCGTGGAAGGCGGCGGTGAACACCTCGAGAATCCGGTCGTCGACCTCTTTGACGACGGTGAGCAGGTCGCGGCGAGTGTTCTTCAGATCCTCCAGCTGAGTGGCCAAGAACTGATGCCGCTCCTCCAGGGCCGCGAATTCCTCCAGCGCGAGCGGATTGACCTTGCCCAGCAGGGCAAGATCCCGCTCGGCCCGGGCGGCACGCTTTTCCTGCGTCGGACGGTCGAAGGGTCCGGGCTGCGGCGCTATCACGTTCTCGCCACGCTCACGGGCCTGCTCGTATTCGGCGGTCTCCTGCGCCGACGGTGGCACCGGCTGGTCCGCTCCGTACTCGGCGAGCAGCGCGGCAACCTCGATGCCGAATTCCTCGACAGCGCGCGCCTCCAGCTGTTCGATCCGCAGCCGTTGCTCCGCGCGGGCAACCTCGTCGCGATGCACCGCGTCGGTGAGTTGCGACAGTTCGGAGGAAAGCTCGCGTGCGGTGAGCCGTGCGGTGGACAGAGCCGCCTCGCGCTCGTGGCGAGCCTGCTGTACGGCCTCCCGCTCGGCCGCGGCCCTGCTGAGGACCGTGTCCAGCCGTTGCAGGGTCGCGAGCGCGATCTCGTTGACGGCCGCGGCAATCCGCCCGCCCTGCTCCCGCTTGATGCGAGCCGCCTCCTGGCGCGCGCGGGCCTGGCGCTCGACCTCGGCGGCGCGCAGCAACCCCTCGGCACGCCCGGACAGCGCGCGGACCCGTTCCTCCTGGGTGCGGACGGCAAGCCGGGCTTCCATCTCCGCCTGCCGCGCGGCTGCAACGGCAGCGGCCCGGGCGTCGCGCTCGTGGACCGGCGGTTCGTCCTCGCTCGGCTCGGCCTCCGCGAGCCGAAGGCGCTCCTCCAGTTCGACCAGACCGGCAAGGTCGGCGTCGCGGGCCTGCTCGGCGGTCGCTCGGGACTGCTCCAGTCGCTCGGCCTCGGCAATCGCCGAGCGCCGCGCCTGAGCAAGCTCGGCAAGCCGCTCGGCGACGGCGTTGAGCTGGGCGTCGGACTCGTTGAGTCGCGCGACGGTCGCGGCAACCTGGGACTTCAGCTCGGCCACCTGCGCGCCGACCGTTTCGAGTTCGGCGTGCAGCTCGTCGTGGCGTGCCGAGGCGGCAGCGGCTTGCTGTTCGGCCTCGTCTACCGCGGCCTGTACCTCGATGACGCTCGGCGAGGATGCCGAACCGCCGAATGCCCAATCACGGCCAAGCACGTCGCCGCCACGGCTGACGGCTCGCACGCTCGGATGATCGCTCACCAACCGCTGGGCATCAGCCAGCTCCGCCACGACCGCGGTCCGCTCCAGCGCGCGCTCCACTGCCGCCTGCAGCCCGGCGGGCGCCTGGACCACGTCGAGTGCCCAGTGCGCGCCGTCGGGCAACACGGGCCAGCCTGAGCGATCCGCGGTATCCCCCGCTCCGGCGATAACCACGCCCGCCCGGCCGGCATCGGTGGCCTTCAGCAGCTCCAGAGCGGTCGTCGCGTCAGCGGGAGCCTGTACCGCCACGGCATCGGCGATCAGGCCGAGCGCGGCGGTCAGCGCGGCTTCGAAACCCGGCCGGACGCTCAGCAGCGCGGCGACCGAGCCGAGCAGCCCCGGCAATTGCGAGCCGGCGGCGAGCAACGCACCGGCACCGTCCTTGCGATTCAAGCCCATGGCCAGTGCGTCCCGGCGAGCCGTCCAGGTGGAGCGTTCGCGTTCGGCTTCCCGCTCGGCGTCGGTGAGTTGCCGCAACCTTTCGGCGGCAGCCTCGTAGCGTGCCAGCGCGGCTTCGTGCTGCTCGTCCAGATCGACTTCGCCTTCGTCGAGGGCACCGACTTCGCCCTGCGCGGCCGACAGCTCATCACCGGCCCGGGCGGCCCGGAGCCGGGCTTGCTCGGCCGCAGCACCGATCCGGGCGATCTCGTCGCCCCCGGCCGAGGCGCGGCTGCGAAGCGCATTGACCTGCCCGGCCAGCTTCGCCAGGCCCTCGCGCCGATCGGCCACCGCGCGCGCGGCAGCGACCAGTGCCCGCTCGGCATCGGCCAGCTCGCGCTCGCCCTGCTGGCGTTCGGTCACGGCGGTCTCCAGGACCTCCCGGACCGTCTCCAGCTCGGCGAGGAGTTCCGCTTCGTTCTCCCTGATCGCTGCGGCTTCTGCCTCGAGTTCAGCCGGATCACGGCCGTGCCGCTCGTCTTCGGCGAATTCGCTCAGATGCCGGATACGTTCGGCGGCCAACTTCTGGGTACCCCGGAAGCGCTCCTGCAATGCCGAAAGCTTGAAGAAGACCTCTTGGGCCGAGGCAGCCGCCGGAGCGTCGGCGGCCAGCACGCGCTCCAACTCGGCTTCGGTGGCCGAGGCCACGCCGAGAGACTGCTCGACCTCAGCTCGGCGGGCGCGGATCGCCGTCTCGTCGGCGACCTCCGCCTCCAGCGTGCCGCGCAAGGACAGCAGGTCATCTGCCAGGAGCCGCAGGCGCGAGTCGCGCAGCTCGGCCTGTACGCCGGCGGCCCGCCGCGCGATCTCAGCCTGCTTGCCAAGCGGCTTGAGCTGGCGCCGAAGCTCGCCGGTGAGATCGGTCAGCCGGGTCATGTTGGCCTGCATCGCATCCAGCTTGCGCAGCGCCTTCTCTTTGCGCTTGCGGTGCTTGAGCACTCCGGCGGCCTCTTCGATGAAGCCCCGGCGATCCTCAGGCCTGGCTTGCAGCACGCTGTCGAGCTGACCCTGGCCCACGATCACGTGCATCTCGCGGCCGATGCCGGAGTCCGACAGCAACTCCTGAATATCGAGCAGCCGGGCGCCCTCGCCGTTGATCTCGTACTCGCTTGCGCCATCGCGGAACATCCGGCGCGTGATCGACACCTCGGTGTAGTCAATCGGCAACGCGTTGTCGCTGTTGTCGATGGTCAGCGTGACCTCGGCCCGGCCCAGCGGAGGCCTACCGGCTGTTCCGGCGAAGATGACGTCTTCCATCTTTCCGCCACGCAGCGCCTTGGCGCCCTGCTCGCCGAGAACCCAGGCGATCGCATCTACGACGTTGGACTTGCCGGAGCCATTGGGACCGACGACCGCGGTGATGCCGGGCTCGAAGCGCAGCGTGGTAGCTGAGGCGAAGGACTTGAAGCCCTTCAGCGTCAGTGACTTGAGAT
Source organism: Pseudonocardiales bacterium (assembly GCA_030840285.1). Classification (GTDB taxonomy): domain Bacteria; phylum Actinomycetota; class Actinomycetes; order Mycobacteriales; family Jatrophihabitantaceae; genus Jatrophihabitans_A. The sequence goes on along the minus strand of JAVEES010000266.1, from coordinate 500 downwards.
GCACTCGGGCAATCTACCGGCAGCCGGCACTCATGCGAGTGCGGACTCCGAGGAGGTGATGCTGTGCAGCTCGTGCAGAAGCTTTTCCGATTCTGCCGCCGCACGCTGTTCGGCGAGTTCGGTTTCGAGGTCGCGTATCCGGCTCTTGAGCCGCGCGTTCTCATCGATGAGGTGAAAATCTGCTGCGGTGGGAAGGTGTCCCAGCAACGCCCTGGCCATATTGCGACCTTTCGCGGACCCCTCGCGGACCGGCCAGCTTGTTCGGCTGGCTACGGTGCGGTGGCAACACGCGCCGCCGGCATCTGACCGATGGAGGGAGGTGATTTCTGTCGTCCCATGGTCGCACCGTCGGCGGTCAGACACAAATCCCCAGGCGCTAACGCTCGGAAAATCCGGTAATCCCACCGCGAGCGTCCGAGAACCGCTCGACGCAGCGATCGACGCGGCCCGGAGCCTGTCCGGACCCGAGCAGGCTCAGCAGCCGCTCGCAGCTGGCCAGC
>JAVEES010000257.1 GCA_030840285.1 Pseudonocardiales bacterium | reverse complement strand
GGAACCGGCCAGTGGCGGCTCCCACGGGGTATCGGTCATACCGACACCGTATGCGCCTATCCGGATTTCGTCGGCGCGAAAACCTCGATCACACCGTTGTTTTCGCGCACCTGGAACTTCGGAAGCGGAGGAGGCGCAACAGGCAACTGGTGCGTGACCGTGGCGCCCTCCAGAGAAAACGAGGTCGAATGGCACGGGCAGCGCAACCGACTCTCGGGCGCGTCAAGCCACAACTTGCAGCCCTGATGTGTGCAAACCCCCGACACCGCTTCCAAGTGCGCGTCCGTGCGGTGGACGAACCCGTTGACGGAGCCGAGATCGAATGCGAGTGCCCCGCCCTCGGGTAGGTCGACGCTCGCGCCGACGGCCCGCCACGTTCCCGCGTTGGGTTCGAGCTCTTCCTGGGTGGGCGCCGACGCCTGCTGCACCGTGTTGGGGGCGAGCTGGTTGCGGCCGACACGCCGCCCGGCGGCCGCGGAGGCCGCCGCGACCGAGCCACAGATGACGACTTGGCGGCGGCGCGGAGCCCACCGGGGATGGTCAACGGGAGTGGGGTCGTCGGACATTTCGGCGGCCAGTCGGCGATGCAGATCGCTCACGAAGTCCTCACGCGGCGCATCGCTTCCCAACCGCGCCGCACGCAACTCGATCGCGGTCTTCATCTGGTCGGCCTCGAAGTCGTCTGGGCGCGCACGTTCGGTGGATTGCCCTCGCAACAGGCCCTCCACAAAGCGGCGCACGGTTCGGTCGCTCACGATGTGACCTCCTCACCCGATTGTGCCGCCATGCGCAGCGCCCGATGCTGCAATACCTTCGCGTTCGCGACGCTGACGCCCATTTGGCCCGCGGCTTCCCGCACCGAAAATGCCTGCAGGAAACGCAGTTCCAGGATCCTTCGGTAGTTGTCCGGCAGCCGCTGCAGCAGCGAGCGCACCTTGTCGGGCGCGTCGCTGGCGACGGGGTCGGGTTCGATCACCTCCGGCACGTCCTCCTCGATCGCTGTGATCGGACGTCCCATCCGCTCGCCCCAGTAGGACGCGAGAACTGTCCTGGCGGTCATCCGAAGATACTTGCGCACCTCCGGCACTGTGGCTGAAACCCGCAGCGGCCGCAGGGCCGTCATGAACACCTCGGCGGTCAGGTCTTCAGCGTCGGGTTGATTGCCCACCTTGCCGTACATCAGCCGGTAGACCCAGGTGACATTGTCGCGATAGATCGCGTCCCAGTCGGGGTACGCCGCGCCCGTCACCGGCTGCAGCCCTCCCTTCGAGCGCGATGTCCGCGGCTCTACGGCGCTAGGACGGCGCGCCCCATTTTCGCTCGTGATCACTGGTTGACGTCCCGGAATCGACCTTGGGGATTGCTGTGTGCGCGGCTAGACCGCGGCACCGGCGGCGACGGGCGCAGCTTCGGAGCGGCTCATCCTGGCATCAAGCGATAGCGAACCCGCGCCAGCGATGAGAAGGAAGACGCTGCCGCACAGCATCGCGATCTCGAGGCGGCCTTCGTGGAAGAAGTCCCACAATCCACCCTCCTTGGGATACAGCGGAGCATGGCCCCACAACAGCGGCACCTTGGTGATCGTGAGCGCGCCGATCATGTCGACGATCATCGGGATCGTCGCCAGCCTGGTGAGCAGTCCAGCCAGGATCAGCAGGCCACATCCGATCTCGAAGACACCGTCGAGATACGCCAGCGCTTCTCCACCTGGAATGCCCGCCTTGATGAAGCGGCCGGGACCGAGTGGGTCCTCCCGGAGAAACTTGAGAACGCCCTCGCCGACGAAGATCAGGCCGACATAGAAGCGGATGAGGACAACCGCACCCGAGGCGCGGGTGGCGGTCAGTTGGGTCAGGGATAGTTCGCGTCGGGTCATGACGAGAGATAGGGCGGGTGGTTACACGCGATCGTGAGCAACTCCACCGGCTGATCGGCCGTTCGCATCACACCGGAGTTTGCTGGCTGCGATGATTGACCCCATGGCGGTCACCGCGGTGAGCCGTCCGGTCGAGTCCCGAGCGGTATCGGACTTCGTCGCTTCGGCGGGCGCGCAGCCGTCGGGACTTCTCATCGAGGGCGAAGCCGGCATCGGCAAGACGACATTGTGGCTCGGCGGGCTGGCTCAGGCGCAAGAACGAGGTTTTCGGGTGCTCTCGACACGCGCTGGGCAAGCCGAATCCGTCATGGCCTATGCGGCGGTGGCTGACCTGTTGCGCGACGTCGAACCGGCGGTCCTCGACGCACTGCCGGACCTTCAGCGTCTCGCCATCGACCGGGTGTTGTTGCGGGCTGGCGGCGAAGGACCCGAAACCAACCATCGCGTCACGGCGGCGGCTGTGGTGCAGGTCGTCGATCACCTCTCGGCAGACAATCCCGTACTGGTGGCCATTGACGATGTGCAGTGGCTCGACTCGTCGAGTCGGGCAGTGGTCGCGTTCGCCGTGAAACGGTTCGGCGGACGGGTCGGTGTGCTCGTCACTGAGCGAACGGAGCCGAACGCCGGAACAAGCGCATCGTGGCTGCAAGTGGGGGACCCAGGCCAGATAGCCCGGATCCGCGTCGGCCCTCTGAGCCTGAGCGGAATGCAAACGTTGATTTCCGAGCGGCTCGGCCGGTCGTTCCCCCGCCCGGCCATGGTGCGAATCGCCGAGATCTCCGCCGGAAATCCTTTCTACGCACTGGAACTGGCACACGCGATCGGTGACCGACCGGCAGACGCCGAAGCGTTGCCCGGCACGTTGGCCGACTTGGTGCGGGGGCGACTCGGACGCCTGACTGACCAATCCCGCGAAGTGCTGCATGTAGCGGCGAGCCTTTCCGATACGACGGTGGACGTGCTCGCCCTTTCCACGGAATTGACTGTCGAACTGGTTGTGGATCTGCTCGCAGAACCCGAGGCTCAAGGCATCGTCGCGGTCGAAGGCAACCGCGTCCGGTTTGCACACCCGCTGCTGGCCCGGGGGGTGTATACCGAGGCCACTCCCGCGGACCGTCGCCGCGTGCATCGTGCACTGGCCGAGGTGGTAACCAATCCCGAGCTTCGGGCGCGACATCTGGCATTGGCCACTTCCAGCCATGACCCACGCACGCTGGCAGCGCTCGATGCGGCCGCCAAGGCCGCCGCCGCCAGGGGAGCTCCAGCCGCAGCCGCGGAGCTCCTCGACCTGGCGATCAAGCTCGGCGGTGACACACCCGCGCGGCGGCTCAAGGCGGCCGAGCGCCACACCCGGGCCGGAGACACCCAGCATGCCGAAGCTGTCCTTGAGCCCGCGATCGAACAGATGCCTGCGGGTAGTGAGCGCGCAGAAGCACGATTGCTCCGCTCGACGATCTACATGAATTCCGACCGTTACCGCCCGGCAGCCAAGGAGTTGAAATTGGCTGTGGACGACGCGAAGGACGATCTCGCCATCCTGGCGCCGGTGCGGCTGATGTTGTCGTTCGCCCAAGCCAGGATGGGGCAATTCGGCGAGGCGCTTGAGAATGCGCGACAAGCGCTGGCCGAGGCTGAGCAGACTTCGATTCCAGTGATCACCAGTTCGGCACTCTCCAACTGGGTGCTGGTCAGTTTCATATGTGGCCTCGGATTCGACGAGCCGAGCATGAAGCGCGCACTCGAGCTGGAGAACTTCACCACCGAGACGGCGATTTCATGTCGCGCAAGCGCCGTCAACGCCGTCGTGCTGACCTGGACGGGCCGCCTAGAGGAGGCGGCGGTTCAAATGGAAGCCGTTCGCAGTCGTCATCTCGAACGCGGCGCCGACACCGAGATGCTTTTCGTATCGTTGAATTCGACCCTGCTCAACCTCGTTCGCGGGAGCTACCAGGAGGCGGCAAGAGACGCTGCGGACACCTTGGAGCGCGCGGAGCGGGCGGGCGGGGAGAGTTTTATGCGCAGCACCGGGCTTGCGATCCGCGGTGCTGTTGCCGTTGCCACCGGTCGCGAGGCCGATGCCAGGGCGGACTTGTACTCCGCCCTGGAGGCTGGCCTTCTCAGCCGATCGCCGATGGTCGGCTTCTCGGCGGCCATGCTGACAGGCCTCGAGGTCTCACTCGGCAATTACGCACAGGCCGTTGATGTTTCGCAGCCCCTGCTGGCCAACTTCGATGCGATCCCTGGCACCGAGATGAACACGTCGGCCTATCTGCCCGACGCGATCGAGGCGTTGGTGATGACGGGCAGGCTTGACGACGCCGCACCATTTATCGAAGCACTCGAGAACAATGGCCGCGAGTTCGATCGAGCCTGGATGCTGGCCGTTGGTGCCCGATGCCGCAGCATGCTATTGGCGGCCCAAGGAGACATCACGGCGGCGGTGCGCACAGCCGAGTACGCGATGACCGAGCACGAGCGGCTGCCGATGCCGCTCGAACGTGCACGTACCCAGTTGCTGCTCGGCCAGTTGCAGCGCAGGCAGCGGCAAAAGCAAATCGCCACTGCCACGTTGACCGAGGCGCTGCAAACCTTCGAGCAGTTGGGAACTCCGCTGTGGGCCGCACGCGCCCGCGCCGAGCTGGAGCGCACCAACGTCAGCCCGAGCCGCGGCCCGGAGCTCACGCCGTCGGAGCGACGGGTCGCAC
>JAVEES010000246.1 GCA_030840285.1 Pseudonocardiales bacterium | reverse complement strand
AAACAGCGTGACGAACAGCTTGCTGCGGGGGCCGCTGATGTAGCTGACGATGTGCGGCGCCAGCAGCACCCCCGCGACCGCGCCGAGAACCACCCCGACAAACGACAGCAGAGAGCCGAGCGCGCCGGAACGCCAGCCGGAAATGGCAGCGACGAACGCGATCGCGAGGACGGCGAGATCAAGCCACTGTGACGATGTCATTGTTGAGCTTCACCGTAGCTGCCCTCGTGCCCGACGAGGGTGATTGCGTCGTCGAGTTCATGAACATCGTCGGTGTTCCACGGCTTGGCCCAGCCCGCCACGTCGAGCATCGCCGAGATCACCTGACCGGTGAACCCCCACACCAGCATCTCGTTGAGCAGGAACGCCGGGCCCGCGAATCGGCGCGTATTCTCCTTGCGGTACACCATGATCCGGTTCTCGGGGTTGATGAACGCGCGCACAGGTATCCGCGCGACGATCGCGGTTTCTGATTCGTCGACCACGGATACCGGTCCCGGATCCTGCGAGTAGGCCAGCACGGGTACGACATGGAACCCCGACGGCGGGATGAACATCCGCTCAAGCGTGCACAGCGGATGCAGCCGGCTGGTGTCGATGCCGGTCTCCTCGTTGGCTTCGCGCAGCGCGGTGAACACCGGTCCGTCGTCGCCAGGGTCGGCCGCTCCGCCGGGGAACGCGGCCTGGCCAGCGTGGTGGCGCAGCGTCGATGCCCGCACGGTGACCAGTAGGTCGGCATCGTCGGGCAGGCCGCCGGAGGGTGAGTCCGCAGGACCCGAGAACAGCACCAGCACCGCGGCGTCGCGCTTTTCGCCGGTGATCGCCGCTTTGGTGTTCGCTGCGGTGACCAGCGCCAGCACTTCGGGGGGAACCCGCCTGCGATAGGCCTGCTTCACGTCACGGCAGTTGTCTGTGAGCGGCTTGAGCCAGGGCGGGGCGGCTTGAGGGTTGAGGCGAGTCAGCCCGTCCGCTCCACTGCCCCAGCTCACCCCGGCTCTCCTGTCTTCGGGCCTACCGCCGCTGCGATCTCGTCGGCGCTGGCGAAGGACCGCGGCAGGACTTCGGCAACGCTACCGTCCGCACGCAGCACCACCGTCGCGGGCATAACGTTGGGCACCGCCAAAGCGGCGGCGACCAGCCTGCGTCCGTCCTGCAGCGTCGGAAGTCGTACGCCCAGTTCAGCCAGCCGCAGCAACGCCGCAGTCTCGTTCTCGTCCTGGTGCACCGTGAGCACGGTGACGGCGGGCCCAACCCGACGCTGGTACTCGGCCATCGCAGGCAATTCCTCGGCACACGGCGCGCACCAGTAGGCCCACAGGTTGAGGACTGTGGTTCGGCCCGCCAGGGCCTTGGCGATGTCGACATTTGTGCCGTCGCCCGCGCATTCCAGTGTGATGCCGCGCAGCCGCGCCGGGCCGGGCTCCGACCCCGCCTGAGGACAGGGAGAAAGGTCGGCACTGGCACGGGGGCCTGCGAGCGCCTCTGCGCTGTCCGCGTCGCGGCGGTCACGGGCCTGGCCCGGCCCTGGCGGGCCGGTCGACGAACCGTTGTCCCCCAACTGCGTCCACAGCGCAACGCCAAGCGCGATGACGACGACCATCACTGCGACGGTCCAGCGGGTCGACGTGCTCATGGGCGGCTGGTCAGAGGCCGGCCAGCGCCAGCAGGTACTCGGTCTCGGGACCCTTCACCAGCGGCGCGGCGATCAGCGGATCAGTCGGCCCTGTTCCGAAGGACGGGCAGTCCTTGGCAAGCACGCACACGCCGCAGGCGGGTTTCTTCGCATGGCACACGCGGCGGCCGTGGAAGATCACCCGGTGGCTCAGCAGCGTCCACTCGCGGCGCTCGATCAGCTCGCCGATCGCGTGCTCGACCTTGACCGGATCCTCAAGCGCGGTCCAGCGCCAGCGTCGCACCAGACGGCCGAAATGGGTGTCGACGGTGATCCCGGGAATGTCGAAGGCGTTGCCGAGAATGACGTTGGCGGTCTTGCGGCCGACACCTGGCAGCGTCACCAGGTCCGCCATCGTGTTCGGAACGTTGCCGCCGAAGCGCTGCACCAGTTCTTGGCCGAGCCGGATCAGCGAATTGGCCTTGTTGCGGTAGAAGCCGGTGGACCGGATAAGCTCTTCGAGTTCGGTGCGGTCGGCCTGCGCGTAATCCAGTGCCGTGCGGTACCGCTTGAACAACGCGGGGGTGGCGAGATTGACCCCCTTGTCGGTGCTCTGCGCCGACAGAATGGTCGCCACCGTCAGTTCCAGAGGATTGGTGAAGTCCAGCTCGCAGTAAACATGCGGAAATGCATGTGCCAGTGTGCGATTCATCCGGCGGGCGCGGCGGACCAGGCCGGTGTGGGTCTCGTTGTCCCACTTCCGCGGGGTAGTACGCCTTGCCGGCTTGGCGGCTGCCTGCTTACCGGCTGAAGTCTCACCCACGGTCACGGATGCCAGCGTACGCAGCGGGTCCGACTCTTCGGGGACGGGACCGGTGCGGACCGGTGACAATTCGTGATCACGCTGAGACCTTCGCCGTGTTTACTTCACCCTTGTGTCTTGGTTGCTCGCGGCGTTTATCCCGGGGTTGCTGATG
>JAVEES010000240.1 GCA_030840285.1 Pseudonocardiales bacterium | reverse complement strand
CTCTAATCGAGCTAGGCGCGCGGAGCACATCCTGCACGCGTCTCAACGAGCCGGCAGCTGCCCGGGTTCCACCCGGGCGGAACCGCGCGTCGACCAGGTGGATCCGTCCGGCTCGACGGCGAAGACCGATATTCCTTCAGCCCTGGCGAACCACTCACGAGCACCGGCACCCATCGCGAATCCAGCCGTGGCATAGATATCGCATTCCAGCACGGAGTTTCCTGAAACCGTCAGGCTCAACAGTGTCCCCGTCGCCGGCTGGCCGGTGTGTGGGTCGATGATGTGGCTGCCACGTTCAGCCGTGCCGGACGTCGCGATGGCGATGCCGTTCCCGACAAGGGTGGCGACCACGCTGGAGCGGTCCCGCGGATCGGCAACCCCCACTCGCCACGGCTCGCCGTCCGGACGCGTACCGACGGTCTGGACGTCGCCGCCGCCGTTGATGCAGTGGCTGGCCGAGCCGGCGTCGGAGAGCAAGTCGCTCACCCGCTGGATCGCCCAGCCCTTGACGTAGCCCGAAGGGTCAAGCGCGCCGCCGGCCCTCACCGAGAACCAGCCGTCGGTCAGCAATCTCCAGCGCTCACACTCTGCCAGCACATAGCGCAGCTCGGCGCTCGCATCCTCCAGGCTGAGTTCGTCACGGTTCAGCCGGCTGATCTCGCTGTCATCCCGGTAGGTCGAGAACATCGCATCCAGCCGGTGCAGCAGTACGAGCGCGTCCCGCAGCGCACTCGGGTCGACGCCGGGCTCGCGGATGTCGAAGGAGAACACCGTCCCCATGCACTGCTCGACGTGGCGCAGCTGAGTCACTTGATACCTGCCTGGTCGAGCGCGCTCTGCAAGGACTGCAGGTATCCCTCCGAGGTGTACGTCGCGCCCGAGACGGTATCGATGTTGGAGCTCTGCGCCGACAGCGTCTCCTGCAGCAGGATCGGCCCCGCCTGGTCGTTGATCTCCTGGGATCGCGGGTCGTCGGCGGTGAGCTGCAGGAAGGACACGTTCTTGATCGTGCTGCCCGACACCACGACTTGGATCTGCACTATGCCGTAGCGGGTCTGGACTTCCTGACCGGCGATCGTGCGCTGAGCCGTGGACGAACTGCTACTGGCAGCTTTGGGCGGTGTGGACTTACTCGCGGGGTTGGGCGGTGCTGAGCTGCTGGAATCCGAACCCGCCCCCGAACCCGCCCCTGGCGTCGCCCCGCTCGATGCTGACGGCAGCGAGGCAGAGGGCAGGCCCCGCGCGGAGCCGGTGGTAAGCGGATGAGTCTTGAAGCTCAGCAGGGCAAACAGGCCTAGGACTGTGCCGACGACGGCGAGCAGGATCCGGGTCATAGCGGGCTCGTGCTCCTCAGAAGGTGAAGGATTCGTGGTGGATACGGCGGCGCGGCACACCGGCCTTGCGCAGTTCCGCTTGGGCGCGCTCGGTCATCCCGGGTGGCCCGCACAGGTACACGTCGTGCTCGCGCAGCCCGGGCACGTGCCGCTCGAGATTTGCCGCATTGAGCGGATCGGTCCGCCGCTTGGTGCCCCTGCTACCCAGCAGGTAAAAGAGCTTCGCGCCGCGTTCGCGAGCAATCCACTCCAGCTCGTCCCGAAAGACGATGTCGGACGCACTCGTGGCGCGATAGGCAAGCGTGAGGTCACCCGGCTCGCCAGGCAGCGATTCGAACAACGCCCGGATCGGCGTGATTCCCACACCACCACCGATCAGCAACACCTTGCGCCTGGTACGCCGGCCGGCCGTGAACGCGCCGAACGGTCCTTCGGCCAGCACCCGGGTACCCGGTTCGAGGCTGAACAGGCCCCTGCTGTGCTCACCGGCATGCTTGACCGTGATCCGCAGCAGATTGCCCGACGGCGCCGCAGACAGCGAGTACGGATTGGCCGCCCACCACCTGCCCCGGGTCAGGAAGCGCCAGCGGAAGAACTGGCCAGGTTCGATACCGAGCCGCTCCAGGTGCCGTCCGGACATCCAGACCGACACCGTATCGGCCGATTCACGCCGCACCTCGACGACCCGAAGCTGATGACGCAAGGCCTGGACGACCGGGCGCACCAGCCGGAACCACACCAGCAGCACCGCGACAACGACATACATCGCCGACCACAGCACCCTGGCGGGCAGGTTCGTCATGAAATCGGCGCCGGTCGCGAACTGGTGGCTGAATGCCAGCGCAATTGCCAGGTAGGTGTAGAGGTGGATGAAGTGCCAGGTCTCGTAACTGACCCGCCTTCGGGCCGCACGGGCGGAGACGACGCCGACGAGAACCAGCAGGCCCAGCGCGACCGTGGCCATCAGGACGTCGGGGTAGCTGGTCAGAAACGAGCCAGTCTGGTTCAGCACGCTGGCATGAGCGGTGACCGAGTAGCCCCAGATGATCAGCAGCGTGTGCGCAACGCTGATGCAGACGGTGTACCGGCCGGCCATCGCATGCCAGCGTGCCAGCCGGTCGGTGCCCACTCCGCGTTCAAGGGCGGGCACCCGTGCCATCAGGGCCAGCAGCAGGACGACCAGGTAGCCCGCAAGCAGACCCGTGATCCGGCCCGCGTTGGTCAGCCAGCCGTCCAGGCCGGTGACGAACGGCGTGTCGTGCCACCAGAGGAAGACCACCGCGGCCGCGCCGGCCCACATCGCGGTGAGAGCCGGGCCGGCACCGACCCGAAGGTAGTCCTGCCCGTCGCGACGTCGTGACGCGGGCACGCTCAAGGTCGCGGTCACTCGTGCCTCCCGATGCTTTCGTGTCACCAACAGCATCGGCCCCAAACTTCTCTGCGTCCTCTCAATCGGCTGTGGATCTGCGTATCGGTGTGCTTCTGAGCTAGCTCAGAGCCAATTCAGAGGAAGTTGAGAGCTGAACGTTGCCTGGGAGGTGGATGCTCATTGGCATGAACGAGCCCTCCAACCGCGCGCGAGGCGCTCTGTCCCGTCCGGACGGCTCGCCGCCGCGCGCCCTCGTGGTCGATGACGAGATCGGCCTGACCGATGCCCTGGTCAGCGCCCTGCGTTACGACGGTTGGGACGTACGGGGCGCCAACGACGGGGCCAGCGCGCTGTCCATCGCCTCCGAGCTGCATCCGGACGTGGTGATCCTGGACGTGATGCTGCCTGACTTGGACGGCTTCGAGGTGCTGCACCGGCTGCGCTCGGTCTCAGAGCATGTCTGCGTCTTGTTCCTGACGGCGCGCGACTCGGTGGAGGACCGGATCGCGGGCATCAGCGCCGGTGGCGACGACTACGTGACCAAGCCCTTCAGCCTGCAAGAGGTACTGGCCAGGACCAGGGGATTGGTCCGACGTGCGGGTTTGGCCAATTCGCGCAACGGCAATCGGGTACGGGTCGGTGACCTCGCGCTGGATGAGGACGCCCGCGAAGTTCATCGTGCGGGTGAGCTGATCGACCTCACCGCGACCGAGTTCGAACTGCTCCGCTTTCTGGCTCGCAACCCGCGCCGGGTGCTGTCCAAGGCGCAGATCCTCGACCACGTATGGGATTACGACTTCGGCGGCCAGGCTCATGTCGTCGAGCTGTACATCAGCTACCTGCGCAAGAAGATCGATTCCGGTCGCTCCCCGATGATCCACACGGTCCGGGGCGTCGGCTACGTGCTGAAGCCGAGCCAACCGTGAACGTGCGCGGGGTGCTCGCGCGCCGGACGCTTCGTACCCGGCTGACCGTGCTGCTGACCTCGCTGCTGCTGGTGGGCTGTGCGACCGTCGGGATCGCGACGACCTTGGCGCTCCGCTCGTTCCTGCGCGACCGTCTCGATCAGCAGCTCGAACTGGCAGGCTCTCGCTACGCAACCGCGCTGGAACACGACGACCACGATGCCGACAACGCCGAGACCTCGACGGTCGGACAGCCGGTCGGGACGCTGGGGGCGCGGATCCTCAACGGCACCGTGACCGCGGTCGGCGTGGTGTCCGAGGCCAACTCGCCGGTCAAGGTGCCGCCCGCCGACGCGGCCGTCCTGGCTCGCTTGACGCCTTCTAACCACCACCGCACGGTCACGCTGCCGACGCTGGGCAAGTACCGCGTCCGGGTCGCCTCCGGAATCGACGGCGACATCCTGGTAACCGGGCTGCCCCAGCACCCGATCGATGAGACCGTGCGCCACGTCGAATTGGCTGAGGCACTGGTCTTCCTGATCGTCGTGCTGATCATGGGCCTGATCGGAGGCCTGGCTATTCGATGGTCGCTCAGACCGCTTGCCCGGGTGGCGTCGACCGCTTTCCGGGTATCGGAGCTGCCGCTGGCCAGTGGGGACGGCCGGCTGACCGAGCGGGTGCCGCCGGCGGATGAGAGAACCGAGGCCGGCCAGGTCGCCTACGCCGTCAATCACATGCTCGAGCGCATCGAGGAGGCCTTCACCGAGCGTCAGCGGGGTGAAGACCGGCTTCGCCAGTTCGTCGCCGACGCCAGCCACGAGCTGCGAACCCCGCTGGCCGTCGTGCGCAGCCATGCCGAGCTGATCGGGCAAGACGCTGACCAGTTGCCCGAGTCCGTCCGGCATTCAGTCTTCCGGATCGACTCCGCGGCCCGGCGGATGGGGCGGTTGGTCGATGACCTGCTGCTGCTCGCGCGCCTGGACTCGGGCACCGAGTTGCGGCGCGAGGAAGTCGATCTCAGCAGGATCGTCGTCGATGAGGTCTCCGACGCCGGGGTCGCTTCGCCCGATCACCGGTGGTCGCTCGACCTGCCGCCGGAGCCGATCATGATCATGGGCGACGAGGACCGGCTTCATCAGGTATTGGGCAACCTGCTCACCAACGCCCGGCTGCACACCCCGGCGGGCACCTCGGTCATCGTCCGGGTTGCCGAGGTGGGTGAGGACGACGGCGATGGTGGCGAGGTCGAGCTGTCGGTCACCGACGACGGTCCCGGCATCCCCGCCGAACTGCTTCCCAGCGTGGGAGAACGGTTCGTCCGTGGCGACTCGGCTCGGTCCCGCGCCCGGGGCGGCAGCGGCCTGGGGCTCGCGATCGTGGCGGCCGTGGTCGCCGCCCATCGTGGCACGCTCAGCATCACCAGCCGGCCCGGCGAGACGGCGGTGTCCATCCGGCTACCCCGCGGACGCCCAAGTGTTTAGCGGCGCCGGGCGCGATAGGCCGCGACGTTGGCCCGGTTTCCGCAGGTGGCCGAGCAGAACCGGCGCGAACGGTTCTTGGACAGGTCGACATAGACGTCCTTGCAGTCGCTGCCCGCGCACACCTGCAGCCGGGCCAGTTCCTTCATCCGGATGACCTCGCTGACCGCCATCGCCGCCTCGACCGCCATCCGATCGGCCAGCGGCGCGTCAGAACCGGTCGCGTGCAGGTGGTAATCCCACTCATCGTGCTTCACCAGCTGGGGCAACGCCCGGGCCTCGCGCAACAGGCCGTTGACGATGCTCGCCGCGACGTCCTCGTCGGCCTCCCAGAGCTCCGCAAGCCTGGGACGCAGCGCCTGCACCGAGGCCAGCTCGCGCAGATCGCCGGTGCGATCACCCGTCCACCCCCAGACCTTGACGAAGTCATCGAGTTCCTTCGGGGAGGTCAGGGTGTCGACGTCGCCACGGGCGGTGTTGACCAGGGCGGCGGCAGCGGCGAGTGCAACCTCGGTGTCATGAGCGAAAACCATCTTGACTCCTTACCGGTCAGCCGACTACCGTCCAGGGTGTTGTCATGAGCGTAATGCAGTTGACCGATTACAGGCAGGGGAGGTTCCACGTGACCGGGTCCACGGGTCGAGGCGCGGGGCTGGGCCTGGCAGTCCTGTCCGCTGCGACGTTCGGAACCTCGGGCTCGTTCGCGACCTCGCTGATCAAGTCCGGCTGGTCCCCCGCCGCGGCGGTGACCGCCCGAATCGTGATCGCCGCGATCGTCCTGACCGTTCCGGCTGCCATCGTGCTGCGTGGCCGGTGGCGCGGCCTCGCTTCCACCGCGCGCAGCGTGGCGGCCTACGGCTTGATCGCGGTCGCCGGGGCGCAGCTGTGCTATTTCAATGCCGTGCAGCACCTGTCGGTGGGTGTCGCGTTGCTGCTCGAATACCTCGGCACCCTGCTGGTCGTCGGCTGGTTGTGGCTTCGGCACGGGCAGCGTCCCCGACGGCTCACGGTCGCTGGCGCCGTCGCATCGGTTATCGGGCTGGCCCTAGTGCTCGATGTGACGGGCCACAACCACCTCGATCCGATCGGCGTGCTGTGGGGGCTGGGCGCGACCGTCGGGCTTGCGGTCTACTTCGTCCTGTCTGCCGACGCCGAGGACGCGCTGCCGCCCATCGCGATGGCCTGGGCCGGTATGACGATTGCCGCCGTGTGCCTCGCCGGCCTGGGCCTGGTCGGGGCGCTGCCGATGCACGCGAATACCGCCAGCGTGGAGTTCATGCACGTCCGGACGAGCTGGCTGGTTCCGGTGCTCGGGTTGTCCCTGGTGGCGGCCGTGCTGGCCTACGCCTCAGGTATTCAAGCTGCCCGGACGCTGGGCGCGAAGCTTGCCTCGTTCGTCGGGTTGAGCGAGGTGCTGTTCGCGGTCCTGTTCGCCTGGCTGCTGCTCGGTCAACTCCCCCGTCCGGTGCAGATCCTCGGCGGTGTCTTCATCGTCGCCGGCGTCACGCTGGTGCGCGTCGACGAGCTACACCGACCCGACGATCCGGCCGCGTCGGTCGACTCCGATGATCAACTCGCGTTTTCGGCTGCTACAACAGCATCAGACGCGAGTTGATCACCGAGAATTGGCGGGCTATTCCTTCGTGGAACCGGCCAGCATGCCTGAAACCAGGGCTCGCTGAGAGAACAGGAACATCACCAGTACAGGCAGAATCGCGATCACGATGGCCAGTGCCAGCTCGGGGCTCGTGATGTCCAGGCCTGCGCCGGCAACCGGATTGAACGACGGCGTGGAGGACAGCAGCTGGTTGAGGCCGACCTGAATCGGGAATTCATTACTACTCGGCAGAACGAGGTAGGGCAGGAAGAAGTTGTTCCAGTTGCCCACGAAGCTGAAGAACGCCACCAGGCCGATGACCGGACGCGCGAGTGGCAGCGCGATCCGCCGGAACACCTGCCACTCGTTGGCGCCGTCGATGCGCGCGGCGGACAGGATGTCGCGCGGCATGCTGGTGGCGAAGTAGATATAGACCAGATACACACCGAACGGATAGAACGAGAACGGCAGGATCACCGACCATATCGTCCCGATCAGGCCGAAGCGGTTCAGCTCGAGGAAGATGGGCAGCACGAGGCTCGCGTTGGGCATGATCATCACGATCAAGGTGACGCTGAGCAGCAATTTCCGGCCGCGGAACCTGGTGAGCGCCAAGGCGTAACCCGCGGGCACGCTGGTGGCGAGCGTCAGGACCAGCGAACCTGCCGAATAGACCACCGAGTTGCGCAGCCAGAGGAACAGCACGCCGCCCTGGAACGAGGCAAGGTGGCTCCAGGCCCGGCCCAGATTCGCGAACGAGCCGAAGGACAGCGGAAACTGGCTGACAAGTTGCCCCGCGGTCTTCGTCGGTGCGAGCAGCAGCCAGATCGCGGGCAGCACGAAGAAGATCAGCAGCACCGCGAGGAAGAGGACGACGACCAGACCCGACGCGAGCCGAGACGATCTGCTTCTCATCGCGGCACGGCGAGCGAGCCGGTCGCTTGACGACGATAAGGCGCTCATTGTTCTTCCACCTTGAACAGTCCGGAGCGAGTGACGAGGATGCCCGCGCACATCAGCCCCAGGGTCAGCAAGAAGATCGAGATTGCGGCCGCTCCGTTGAAATCACCATGCTGGAAGGCGAATACGTAGGCCAACTGGTTCGGTGACCAGGTCGGATCAACCCGGCCAAGACTCGCCGTCTGCAGCAACTGCGGTTCGACGAACAGCTGAGTTCCGGCGGCAAACGCCAGGATCGCCATGTACACGATCCATTTGCGGATCATCGGGATCTGGATATACCACGCCGTTTTCCAAGGGCTGGCGCCGTCAACGCGGGCGGCTTCCATCACTTCGTCGGAGATGTTGTTGAGCGCGCCGTACATCACCACGATCCACCCGCCGGCACCGGTCCAGAATGCGATCAGGACGAAGATCGCTGGAAGATTCTGCGGCGCCAGCACCTGCGCGAACGTCGAGAAACCAAGCGCCCGCAGCAACCAACTGACCGGGCTCACCGCCGGGTCGAGCATGAACAGCCAGACAAGCACGCTCGCGACGCCGGCCAGCGCCCCCGGTATGTAGAACAGGAAGCGGAAGACGCCGGATGTCCGAGCGCTCACCCGGCTGCGCAGGATCACGGCGACGACGACCGTCAGGACCACGACCAGCACGAGCCACATCGCCAGGTAGAGCAGGATGTGCATGAACGACGGCCCGAACCGGAAGTCCCGAACCACCTTTGTGAACTGGCCTAGCCCGACGAACTGCCCACTAGCGTTGGTGAATGCCAGGTCGATGGCATACAGCGTCGGCAGTACGCCGAAGGCCATCAGCAGCACGGTGTAGCCGGAGACGAAGGCGTAGCCGGCCAGGCTACGCCGCCGCGGAACCCCGCGGCGGCGGACCTGTTCAGCCGGAACGGCCCCGGCAGCTCCAACTCTTTCGACGGTTGTCATTGCGTCGTGACCGTGTACCCCACGGACTTGGCCTCGTTGACAATGGCGCTCTGCCAAGCCGGCAGCGTCGACGTCAGGGTCTTTCCGGCGCTGAGTGCCGGCAGGACCACGCTGGACCACGCCGTGGCATCGCTGAACTTGGTGTTGCCCCAGCCCGTCCAGACGTCGTTCGCGGCCTGCTGGAAGGCGTCACTGATGGGCGCCGCGAAGTAATCCTTGTTCGCGGGGTTGTCCAGCCACGTCTTGGCGCCGGGCACGTATGCCGGGTAGGTCGGAGCGCTCTTGAGGTTTGCATCCGAGGTGGTCAGCCACTCGGTGAGAGCAGTCGCGGCGGACAGGTTCTTGCTGTGCGAGGAGACCATCCACACGCCGCCACCGACGTTGCCGGTGTAGGTGCTGGATTCACCGTCCCACTTCAGCGGAGGTGCGGCAGCGATCTGTCCGGCCGGAGTCTTGAAGGCCGCGTTGAACAGGTACTGGCCATACCAGGACGGCCCGTATGCCATCAGCACTTTGCTGCCGTAGCTCTTGGTGAAACCCTGGCTGAAGAAGCCCTGGGTGCTCACCGACTTCGCCGAGATGAGGCTGTCCAGCAACGACGCCATCCGGGTGCAGTTCGGGCTCGACAGGTTCACCCGCAACGTGGTGTTGCCGGTCAACTCCTGGGCTGGGCACTGGCTCGACCAGAAGTAGGACTCCTGCGAGTTCGTGTCGCCGACCGCGCCGACCAGATATCCCGGATGTTCCTTGGCCACCTTCTGGCCGAGTGCCTGGTACTCCTGCCAGGTCGTGGGCACCTGATAGCCCCACTTGTCCATCAGCGCCTTGTTGTACCAGAGGACCACCTGGGCGATGTCGTTGCGCAGGCAGTACGTGTGACCGTTGAACTGGCAGGGGGTCAGCGATCCCTTTGCGAAGTTGCTCAATGTGGTCTGGGGAACCAGGCCCTGGTCGAGAGGTGCGGCGTAGGCCTGGGCCGACGGGCTGGTGGGCTCGGATGCCCAGGTCACGTCGGTGGGCGAGCCGAAGACGACGTCAGGCCATCCCTTGTTCGTGCGATCGAAGAGCTGGACCTTGGTCTGCAGATAGGTCGAACCATCCGCCGAGCCGTCGTAGGTCACGATGTTCATCTTCACGTCGGGATGTGCCTTCTGATATGCCTGAACCGAAGGCAGCCGCGTCGAGTCAGCCCAGACGGTGATCGCAGAGGACGTGTCCTGCGCTGCCTGCTTGAAGTCCGACTGGGCTGAGGTCGTCTTGGTGCTGGTGCTGGCACAGGCAGTGAGAGCGAGCGCTGCGCCGATCGTTGCCGCGGCGAGTTTGAGAACGGATCTTGGGCGACTGCGTGCTGAGGGTGATCGCGACATCATGGGACCTTTCGTGTCCTGGATCTTTGGTGGGTATGAGTTGGACGTGCCGGGGAAACGTCCGGTCATGTCGCCTGCACAAAGGGCAGCAGGGTGTCGGGATAGCCGAGGCCGGCCGGCAGCGCGATACCTGGTTCGCGTGGAGCCTGAACGAGGCCGTCCGGCCCGACGTAACGCTCTCGCTTGACCTCGAGCGAGGTGACCAGCGATTCGTAATAGGTGGTATTGGAGATCGCCATGCACAGGTGCTGATTCGGGATATCAGATCCGTGCACCTCAGCGCGCAGCCGGTAGGCGTCGGCCAGATGCGCCGTGCGCATCGCACCGGTGATGCCGCCACGCAAGGTCGTGCTCGCCCGGACGCCGAAGGTGGCGGCCCCGAACCGGATGAAGTCAGCCGCGTTCATGTGGGCGCCGTCAGAGGTTTCGGCCACGAGCAGCGGCACATCCACGGCCTCGGCCAGCCGCGCGTAGGCCGAGATCGAGAACTCACGCATCGGCTCCTCGTACCAGAGGTAGGCCGCTTCCGAGAGTGCCTTGCCGAGGAAGATCGCGTCCGGCAGGTCGAAGCCGGCCGATCCGTCATACATCAAGGGCACTTGGTCGCCGACGTGCCCGCGCAGCGCCAGCGCCAGTTCGGCGTCCCGGCGGGCATCGCCCCAGGCGTGCAGCTTGATTCCCTGATATCCAAGTTTCAATGCCTGGTCCGCCACGTCGAGAAATTCCTCGATCGCTTCGAACGTGGAGGTGGAGGCGTAAGCGGGGATGGACGTACGGAATCCGCCGAGCACCTGCCAGGTCGGGCGATCCTGCATTCGTCCGGCGAGATCCCACAGAGCCGTATCGATCAGCCCCAGGGTTGGCAACGGCAGCTCGTGAATCCGGTCGAGCTCCCAGATCCGATGCCACAGCCACTCGCGCTGCAAGGGATCCTGCCCCACCAGCTCGGGCCGGAACACCCGCTCGACGAGGTCCTGCAGCATCACTGCGGCGCCTGGCCTTGCTAGCAGGGCGACACCTTGGGCTCCCTCATCCGTCCCGATTCTCAGTACGGCCCCGTCACCGGTCTTCGGACTGCCGGCCAGGCCCTCCCGCCAGCGAAACGGTGGTGCCACTGGCGGTACCTCGACACGTATTGCTTCAACATGCGTGATTTTCATGGGAACTTTCTGTCTGCTGGGTAATGGGTGGCGGCGTGCTCAGAAACCGCCGTAGGCCTGCAACTCATAGATGCTGCCGCCGTTGTAGCTCGACCCGGTGATCGTCAGGCGAAGGTAGCGAGCGCTCACCGGTGCAGCCGTGGACGAGTAGTTCGTCTGGCTGGTGGTTGGCGTAGCGGTGTGGTCATCGAGGGTCGACCAGTTGCTGCCGTCGGTCGAATACTCGATGCGGTACTGGTAACCCGCAGACTTCTCGAACGTCGTGACGACGCTGCTGACGCTGTCGACGCTACCCAGATCCACCTGAATCCAGGACGGGTCAGGCAGGCCGAGCCCCTGCGCCCAGCGAGTGGACAGGTTTCCGTCCACGGCCAGCTGAGGAGTGTTCGGCTGGGAGTAGGAGGACACCGTCACCGGCTTGTTCAGCGCCAGGTCGTTGTCGGCGGGCATCGTCACGGTGGCGCCAGGACTTGGTGCGGACTCGTTCATCGCCGCATCGCGTGCCACCACGGTGAACGTGTGGGTGGATTGCGGCGCGAGGCCGTTGACCCGGTACTGGGTCTGGTCGGTCACTGCGATGCGGTTGCCATCCTCGTAGAGAGCGTAGGTCGTGACCGCCACGTTGTCGGTCGCGGCCGGCCAGCTGACATCGGCAACCGAGGGCAGAACCGGCTTTACCGTTGGTTGGCCGGGCGCATCGGGAGCCTGGGTGTCGCTGCTGGGCGCGGCGGGTGTGCCATAGACCTGCAGCTCGTAGATGCTGCCGCCGTTGCCACTCGAGCCCGTGATCGTCAGCCGGACGAATCGACCGGTTACCGAGGCGTTGCTCGTCGAGTAGTTGGTGGAACTCGTCGTCGCCGACCCGGTGTGATCCTCGAACGTCGTCCAGTGCACCTCGTCCGTCGACGTCTCGAGCTTGTAGCGGTAGCCGCTGGACTTCTCGAAGGTCGTGATGATCCCGGACAGGTCGTAGGGCTTGCCGAGGTCCACCTGGATCCAGGACGGATCCGGCAGGCCCAAGCCCTGCGCCCAACGGGTCGACAGGTCGCCGTCAACGGCCAGGTCCGGAGTGTTCGGCTGGGAGTAGGAGGACTGCGTCACCGGCTTGCCGAGCGCGAGATCGGCACCGTTCGGCATCGTGATCGAGCCCGCAGCGCTCTGCGGCGACTCGTTGCCGGCCGCGTCCCGGGCGGTGACCGTGATCTCGTAGGTCGCGCCCGCCGTCAGCCCGGTAACGCGCGCCGAGGTCCCACCGGCGGCGCTCACCAGCTGGCCATTGGCGAATACCGAGTATCCGGTCACGCCGGTGTCATCGGTGGATGCCGTCCAGCTGACATCGGCCACGGTCGGGAAGTGAGCCTGGATGCTGACGCCGCTCGGCGTCGTCGGTGCCTGCTGATCGGCCGGTCCGACCTGCGGATCGAGGTAGGCGTACTGCGGCTGCAGACCGGCGTTGTTCACGATGCTGGCCGGCAGCTGGTCACATCCGGCGACCGTGGTGTTGTCGGTGATCACCGAGTTCTCGGTGTTGAACTGCGTCGTGAAGGCGGGCTGGGTAGTGAAGTTCCGGTCCGCGGTGATGTTCATGCCGTGGTTGAGCAGCAGCCACTGGTACGGGATCTGGCAGAAGGCATTCTGCGTGGTGTGGAAGTAGCGGCTTCCTTCGTCGTGATAGATGGCACCGTAGGCCTGCGGGCTGACCTTGGAGATGAAGTTGCCCTCGATCTCGCTATTCGGGCTTGCGCTCAGGGTGTAGATGGCGCCGCCGTCAGCTTGCGATTGCATGATGTTGGTGATGGCGTTGTCGCGCACCACCGTGTACTGGCTGGTGGTAGGCGTGTCATAGACGGGCACCCCGGAGTTGCCCGGGTAGTTGGTGTCACCGCCCTGGTCCGTCAGGCCCCAGCCCCAGCCGACCGAAATCCCGCTGTAGGGAAGGTTGCGGACCACGTTGTGCTCGATCGTGGTGTGGTCGGTGTAGGCGGCCAGGATGCCGAGCGAACCGTTGTAGATGTCGGCCACGCCGTCGACGACGTTGTTGGCCACCTCGGTGTTCTTGGTGATTGAACGGGTATCGCTGGGATGCGCGTCGATGACCTCGCCGCCGCCGATCTGCACGCCGGTCGCCGCGACGTCGGTGAGGACGTTGCCGATGATCTGAGTGCCTTGCGTGCCGGTGTTGAGGTTTAGGCCAACGGCGCCCAGATGGGTGAAGGTGTTTCCGGTGAACGCCACGTTGTGTCCGTAGCCGACGTTGACCGCACCGGGCGTCTTCTGCCAGTTCAGGCGAGTCGAATCGAAGGACGGGTTGTTGTCGCCGACGATGCGGAAACCGGCTTGTCCCTCGACCATTCCGTCGGAGGAGCTGGGTGCCAGCCAGGTCGAGTACGAGAAGGTCACGCCACGGAACGCCACGTTCTGAACCGGCGCATCGATGGTTCCGTTGAGGTCAACGAGATCCTGCACCATCGGGACCGTGACGGTGGCGGTCGCCAGGTTCTGGCCCGCTTCGGGGATGTAGTAGAGGTTGCCCGCGGCCTTGTCGAGGTACCACTCACCGGGTGAGTCGAGCAACTGGTAGGAGTTCTCGATCCACGTCGGGTTCTGGATCTCCTCGCCCTGATGCAGATTGGCGTTGTGCCAGCAGGGCTGCTGCATCGTCATCGTGGTGCCGACGATCGACTGCACGGGGCAGCGATACAGCATCCAGCCCCAGCGACTGACCACCTCAATGTCGGACTGGTTCGTCCAGCTGTCCATGCTCGTATCGGTGATGGTGTAACCATTGGCGGTCTTGCTGAATCCGCTGGGGTTCTGGGCACCGCGGGCACGGGTCTCCAGGTGACCGTTGACGTAAAGCTCGCGGGTATCGATGTTGCCCACGTGGGTCGCGTAGATGCCTTTGCTCGCATCCGAGAGGTGCCAGCCGGTGACCTGCTGGCCGCCGCTGATCACCGGATGCGCGCCGGGCGCGGCCTGATAGCTGATCGTGTGCCCGTTCGTCCCGGAGTCCCGAGCCGTGAGGGTGAAGGTCTGAGTCTCGGTGTACGTCCCGTCCAGCAGCAGCACGTGGATGTCGCGCTGCATGTTCTGGTTGATCTTCTCGACATAGTCCCTCGCCGCCGTCAACGTCGCGAACGGGTGATTGTGGCTGCCGTTCTGGGTTCCAACGGCTGCCGGGGAGACGTAGACCTCTACTGCGCTCGGGGCTGTTGTCGCGGCCGAGGCGGCAGTCGGACTCAAGGCGGCGGCAGCGGCAAACAAGCCGATGCCTGCGGCAAGAAGCCGCTTTTGGGCATGACGGGACCACGGGATGTACATGAGGTATTCCGATCTGCGGTTGGCGAAAGTGCGGCCCGATCCCCGGGCCGTTGTTCTAGGAGTGGGTCAGTGTGAAAAG
>JAVEES010000239.1 GCA_030840285.1 Pseudonocardiales bacterium | reverse complement strand
CGAACCGGGGCGTAGAACGCCCGCTCGCGCAGGTCACGGGCGTCATCGACGCCACCGTGGCTGGCCGCGTCGATCTCGATGACGTCGATGCTGCCGGGGCCGTTGGGTGCCAGGTCCTTGCACGAGTGACACACCCCGCACGGCGTCGGAGTCGGGCCCTGCTCGCAGTTCAGGCTGCGAGCCAGGATCCGGGCGCTGGACGTCTTGCCGCAGCCCCGCGGCCCTGAGAACAGGAAGGCATGGTTGATCCGGCCTGCCGAGAGCGCTTGGCTCAGGGGTCCGGTCACGTGCTCCTGGCCGATGACCTCGGCGAAGGTTGCCGACCGGTACTTGCGATAGAGCGCCAATGCCACCCGCCGAGCGTAGTCGAGCGTTGCGACAGGTTCGCTGCCCCGTATTGGGGTCGTCCGCGAGACGCCAGTTGATCAACTCGCGTTTCTGGTTGCTAGGGCAGCATCAGACGCGAGTTGATCAACGGTCGGCGCAGCACCAGACGCGAGTTGATCACCGGTTACCGACCTTGAGACAGCCGGTCGAGCAGGTTGCGATCCAGCGGCCCACCATTGGCCGGCACCGCCTCGGCGAGCACGTTCTCGTCGAAGGCACCGCAGTCCAGGCCGCGGCTGAGGTAACGGGCGAGCGCCTGCGCGGTCGCGGGCTCGTCCATGATCCCGCTCGTGGAACGGCTCAGGTACCGCTGCAGCCGTTCGACCGCGGCCGATAAACCACTGCGGTAGAAGGCGAAAGTGGCTGCGTACCGGGACGGCAACTGCGCCGGGTGCAGGTCCCAGCCCTGGTAGAAGCCGCGTTCCAGCGAGCGCCGGACGAGCCTGGCGTGCAGCTGCCACGCCGAGCGCACCGCATCCACGTCGCCGACCGGCACGATATTTGTCGAGCCGTCCGAGAGGTGGATTCCGGTTCCGGCCGCCGCTACCTGCATGACCTGCTTGGCATGGTCTGCTGCCGGATGCTCACTGTTCTGGAAGGCAGCCGCGATCCCGACGGCGGCCGTGTAGTCATACGTGCCGAAGTGCAGGCCGGCACAGCGCCCGGCACTGGAATGGATCATCTGCGCAACCGTCGCAGCCCCGTCCGGACCGAGGATCGATTGCGGCATCTCTACCTGGATCTCGAAGCGAAGCAGGCCGTCGGCCAGGCCGTACTCCAGTTCGAGCGCGCTGCACAGCTCGACCATCGCCGCGACCTGGACGACGCTGCTCACCTTGGGCAGCGTGATCCGGAACCCCGCCGGTATGCCCGAGTTGCCCGGACGATCGGGGAGCCCGGTACCCGGCTTGAGCAGCCGGTCCAGAAACAGATCCAGGCTCCGAACCGCGCGTGCCCGGGTGGAGCGCTCCAGCGACTTGATCCGTACCCCGATGGCCAGCGGCGCGCTGCGATCGGCGTGCGAGGCAGACATAGCTTGCGCCGCAAGGATGACGTGCTCGTCCTCGACCTCGTCCGGCCGGTTGCCGTAACCGTCCTCGAAGTCGATCCTCAGATCCTCGATCGGTTCGGCGTTGAGCTTGTCGTGCACCAGCGGCTCGAGCTCGTCCCACTCGGCGCCAGAAAATCCGGGCACCGGTCCGAACTCCTCGAGCGACTCGATGGCCGCCTCGCCCCACTCCCCCACGGTGCCGTGGTGGTACTGGTCGGCGGGCACGTAGACCGTGTGCACCGGCTGCCGCCCGGGTTTGATACCCGGATAGCGGCCCACCCGCACGGCGTCATCGGCCGCCAGCAGGTCGTCGAGGCGAGCATTGAGGGCATTACCCAGCATCAGGTCTTCCTCCACGCCGTTAGCTGGCCGATGTCTCCATATCCAACACGTCCAGACCTGACGTGTCGCGCCGGGAGGCGCTAGCGTGGCCAGAACGATGCACGGCCGATGCGAGCTGAGTCGAGGGCGGTGACTTGCGCTGAGTGGTCCCGACGACATCAAGGGCGGTGCGCACCCCGATGCCTCGATCGCTGTTTCGGAGTTCGATATTGCCGGGCCGGCGGACGCCGCTGCGGAGTTGATGCCCTGCTGCACCAGCAGGCGCTGGGTCACCGAACTCGTTGCCGGTCGTCCTTACCGGACGCTTCCCGCGCTGATCGCCGCATCCGATGCCGTGATGGCCGAGCTGGAATGGGTGGACGTCGGGCAGGCACTGGCTGCCTACCCGCGAATCGGCGGGCAGGCGGCCCATTCGAGCATGGACCCGAGCTGGACGCGGCCAGAGCTGTCCGCGGGTGCGCAAGCCAGCACGGCGCAGGAGCTGCTCGAGGTCAACCGTGCGTACGAGCGGAAGTTCGGCTACGTGTTTCTGATCTGCGCGGACGGCCTGTCCGCCGAGCAGGTGATGGCCGCGGCGCGTCAGAGGATGGCCAACGACGCGTTCACCGAACGGGCGGTGGTGGCCCAGGAGCTGCGCAAGATCGTCCGGCTGCGGTTGGGCGATGCTTTCTACTGAGATTAGGACCAGGTGGCGATCTCGACGCAGGTGCTCGACACCCGCACCGGCTCGCCGGCCGGTGGCGTGGCGGTGCGCCTCGACGTCCATCTAGAGGCGGGCTGGCTCGAACTGGCGTCCGCGATCACCGACCAGGACGGCTGGGTTCAGCAGTTGCCGGCACCCTCCGCCTCGGGCGTTGTGCGCCTCGTCTTCGACACCGGCGCCTACCTGGGTGGCCAGACGTTCTATCCCGAGGTCACGATCACCTTCCGGGTCGATGACGTAGGGCAGTACGTGCACGTACCACTCCTGCTCAGCCCGTACGCCTACACGACCTACCGGGGCAGTTGAAGATCAGCTGCCAGATGTGCGTGTCAGCTCTCGGCCAGGCTGAAGTCGGCGAAATCGAAGCCCGGCGACACCACGCAGGCGACCAGCGTGGCCTGGTCGGCTGCCGGCTCGGCGGTCTGCCACTCGTTGCCGCGAACCAGGTACTGGCCGCCGGCGCTGAGCTCGCAGGAGAAGCCCGCCACCGGCGAGTCGTCGCTGCCGCCGACCGTCACCAGGACGGGCCCGCCGCCCTGCCACAGCCACAGCTCGTCGGAGGCGACGCGATGCCAGGCCGACCGCTCGCCGGGCAGCAGCAGGAACGACACGCAGGTCACCAGCGGCCGTTCACCTCGCGGAGTCGTCGTGCTCAACGGATGTCGCCAGGTCTCGCGATACCAGCCGCCCTCAGGGTGGGGCTGCATGCCGCGGGCGGCCGGATCGGCCAGGAACAATTCTTCTCCGACGCTCACGGTGGGCAGCCTCTTTTCCGGGACGTTCTCGGCGAACAAGGACAAGTTACCGTGACGTGCGCGCGGCTCAGGTACCGCAACGTGTAACGATCCACACCGCCGGTAACTAGCACTGGTCATCCGTCTGGTAATAAATGGTCGCACCTGAGGAACAATGGTGTTCGGCCCTTTGGCGAACACCCCGAATTTGATGGCGGAGCGCATGGATACGACTGAGATGGTTCAACTCGCTCAGGAATTTGCCGACCTCGGCAACGAGATCCATGGCGACGGCGACAACGCCGAGGCGCTGCGACGCCTGGTAGAGCTCGCGGTCAAGTACGTGGACGGGTGCTCGTGGGCCAGCATCACGATCATCCGGGGCAACAGCGGGCACAGCCTCGCCTCCTCCGACGACGTCGCCGCACGCATCGACGCGATCCAGTACGAGGTCGGCGAGGGGCCGTGCCTGCAGGCCGCCGACGACGAGTCCAACTACCTGGCTTTCGACCTTGCGACGGAGCCGAGGTGGCCCGAGTTCGCTCGCCGCGCCGCCGAGGAGACGCCGCTTCGTTCGGTCCTGGCGTTTCAATTCACCAACCGCTACCCGGCAGCCCTGAACCTCTACGCCGATCAGGTCGGCGCCTTCGACGACGACGCGATCAACGTTTCGACCATCCTCGCGGCGCACGCATCCACGCTGATCGCACTGAGCGAATCGGTCGATCAGGCCACCAGCCTGGAGACCGCGCTGGACAGCAACCGCGAGATCGGCGTGGCGATCGGCGTCCTGATGGCGCACCGCAAGATCACCCGCGAGGCGGCCTTCGACGAGCTGCGTCGGGCGAGCCAGACGTTGCATCGCAAGCTGCGCGACATCGCGGTCGACGTGGTGGAAACCGGCACGCTGCCGGACCTGCCCGAGGTCGACACACCCCGAGTGGGAGCGAACTGAGCCGGCGCCGGGCGCTCAGCAGGCGCTGATCAGGGCTCTGAACAGCCGCAGATCATCTGCCATCTCCGGATGCCATTGCACCGCCAGCCGGAACCGAGCGCCGGGATCTTCCATCGCTTCCAGGGTGCCGTCGTCGGGGTCCCACGCGGTCGCTGAGTAACCCGGATGCTCGACCACCGCCTGATGGTGATAGCTGGGCACCTCGAGGTTTTCGCCGATGATCGAGGCCAGCGCGCTACCGGGCGCGACCCGTACCGCGTGCGAGCCGTAGGTGGCCGGCGCCGGGGCGTGGCTGTTGTGCCCGACCCGGTCCGGGAGGTGCTGCTCGATGGTGCCGCCCGCCGCGACCGCCATCACCTGCATCCCCCGGCAGATACCCAGCACCGGCAGGTCGGCCTCGGCAGAAGCGAGCGCCAGTGAGAGTTCGGCGGCGTCGCGATCCTGCCGCGACGCCTGCACGGCGGGGTGCGGGTCCTGGCCGTAGCGGGTCGGCTCGATATCAACTCCCCCGGCCAGGACGAGCCCGTCCAGCCTCGGGATGAGGGTTCGCGCCCAGTCCTCGTCGGCGTCCAGGCGCGGCGGAATCAGCACCGCGATGGCCCCGGCTCGCTCCACCTTGTCGATGTACTTGTGCGGCAGCAGCGCAGCCGGAACATCGCTCCACTTGCCCCAGGACGAGGGTTCGAGGTAGCTGCTGATGCCGATTACCGGACGGCCCATCGTGCGCTCTCGCTACAGCGGGGTGACGTAGGCGCCGGAGATGCCACCGTCGACGAGGAACTGCGAGGCGGTGATGAAGCTCGACTCGTCCGAGGCCAGGAACAGCACGGCGTTGGCGATCTCGTCCGGCTCGGCGAACCGACCGACCGGGATGTGCACCATCCGCCGGGCGGCGCGCTCGGGATCCTTGGCGAAAAGCTCCTGCAGCAGCGGGGTGTTCACCGGGCCGGGGCACAGCGCGTTGACCCGGATGCCGTCGCGCGCGAACTGCACTCCAAGCTCGCGCGACATCGCCAGCACACCGCCCTTAGACGCCGTGTAGGAGATCTGGGACGTCGCCGCGCCCATCACCGCGACGAACGAGGCGGTGTTGATGATCGAGCCGCCGCCCTGCTCGAGCATGTAGGGCAGCACCGCCTTGCAGCACAGGTACACCGACGTCAGGTTCACCTCCTGCACCCGGCGCCAGGCATCCAGTCCGGTCTCGAGGATCGAGTCGTCGTCCGGGGGCGAGATACCCGCATTGTTGAAAGCGATATCCACGCCGCCGTAGAGGCTCTTGGCGGTCGCGAACATGCCGTCAACCTGGGCCGCGTTCGTCACGTCCACCTCGACGAAGCCGCCGTCGAGCTCGTCGGCGATCCGGACGCCGTTCTCCTTGTCGACGTCCCCGATCACGACGCGCGCGCCTTCGGCCGCGAAGCGTCGCGCCGTGGCGAGCCCGATACCGCTGCAGCCGCCGGTGATGACCGCGACCTTGTTCTGAAGCCGGTTACCCATGTATTGCTCCGTTTCTTGTCCGATCGGGCAGCTCTCGGCGGCATTGCGCCGCCGAGGTCGCACGAGCGAGAGTCAGTCGTTGGCGTAGAAGACGTTCTTGGTCTCGGTGAACGCGGCGAGCGCATCCGGGCCGAGCTCGCGCCCGATACCCGACTGCTTGAAACCACCGAATGGTGTCGAGTAGCGGACGGAAGAATGCGAGTTGACGCTGAGATTGCCGGCCTCGACCGCGCGGCTCACCCGCAGCGCGCGCCCGAGGTCCCGGGTCCAGATGGAGCCCGACAAGCCGTACTCGGTGTCGTTGGCCTTGGCGATCGCATCCGCCTCGCCCGTGAAGGGCAGGACCGACACGACCGGGCCGAACACCTCTTCCCGCCACACCCGATCAGAGGTCGATCTCGGCAGTACGACGGTCGGCGGGTACCAGAACCCGGGCCCTTCCGGGGCATCGCCCCGAAAGGCCACGTCGACGGAATCACCTTCGACATAAGAGGAAACGACCTCGCGCTGGCGGGCAGAGATCAGCGGGCCCATCTCGGCTTCGGGCAGTGCCGGGTCGATGACCTGCACGCCGGCGACGGCCGGCTCGAGCAGCGCGAGGAACCGGTCATAGACGCTGGCTTCGACGAGGATGCGGCTGCGGGCGCAACAGTCCTGACCCGCGTTGTCGAAGACACCGTAGGGCGCGGTGGCGGCCGCCTTCTCGATATCGCTGTCCGCGAAGACGATATTGGCGCTCTTGCCACCGAGTTCCAGGGTGATCCGCTTGACCTGATCAGCGGCGCCGCGCATGATCTGCTGGCCCACCGACGTGGAGCCGGTGAAGCACACCTTGCGCACCGCCGGATGCGTGACGAATCGCTGGCCGACGATCGAGCCCTTGCCGGGAAGCACCGTGAACACGTCCGGCGGGATGCCTGCTTCCAGCGCCAGTTCCGCCAGCCGGATTGCGGTCAGCGGCGTGAGCTCGGCCGGCTTGAGGACCACCGTGTTGCCCGCCGCGAGCGCCGGTGCGAATCCCCAGCCCGCGATGGGCATGGGGAAGTTCCACGGGACGATGATGCCGATCACACCGAGGGGTTCCGCGAAGGTCACATCGATGCCGCCGGCCACCGGGATCTGCTTGCCGATCAGCCGCTCAGGCGCCGCGGAGTAATAGTTCAGGACGTCGCGAACGTTGCCGGCTTCCCATCGCGCGTTGCCGATCGTGTGCCCGGAGTTGCGCACCTCCAGTTGCGCGAGTTCCTCGTTCGCCGCATCCACCAGCTCGGCGAACCTTCGCAACAACCGCCCCCGGTCGGCCGGCGCGACCGCTCGCCAGCTCGCAAACGCGGCGGCTGCACGCTCGATCGCCGCATCGGTGTCCTGCAGCGAGGCAAGCTCGACCGTCGTCTCGATCGTGGCGGTTGCCGGGTTGATCACCTCATGGGTGCCACCGGAAAGGTTGGTACCGCGAGTAAAAGTGCTAGTCGTCAAGTCAGAGCCTTTCGAAGCCACGAATTCGTTCCCAGTCGGTGACAGTTGCGTCATAGGCCGCGAGCTCCACGTCGGCATAGTGAACGTAATGCTCGACCACATCGTCGCCGAAGGCCTTGCGGGCCAGGGCGGATTCCGCGAACAGGTCCCGCGCCTCGCGCAACGTGGTCGGCACCCGCTGCTTGTCGCTGGCGTAGGCATTGCCCTCGAAAACCGGTTCGAGTTCGAGGGACTGCTCGATGCCGTACAAGCCGCCGGCTAAGATTCCGGCAAGGGCGAGGTAGGGGTTGACGTCGCCGCCGGGCACCCGGTTCTCGACCCGAAGGCCGGCGCCGTGACCGACGACGCGCAACGCGCAGGTGCGGTTGTCCCGCCCCCACGCGATGGCGGTCGGGGCGAAGGAGCCCGGCTGGAACCTCTTGTAGGAATTGATGTTCGGCGCGTACAGCAACGTGAACTCGCGCAAGGTGGCCTGGATACCGGCGATGAACTGGTCGAACAGCACGGTGCCACCGGCGATGCCGGAGGTGCCGCTGCCGTCATCGAAGACGATCGCACCGCCGGTCCCGCGCAGGCTCATGTGGACGTGGCAGGAGTTGCCCTCGCGCTCGTCGTACTTGGCCATGAAGGTAAGGGACTTTCCGTGCTGAGCGGCGATCTCTTTGGCACCGGTCTTGTAGACGGAGTGGTTGTCCGCGGTGCGGATCACCCGGTCGAACTTGAAGGCGATCTCGTGCTGGCCGAAGTTGCACTCGCCCTTGGCCGACTCGACGGTGAGACCGGCGGCGTACATGTGGTTGCGGATGTCCCTCAGCAGCGGCTCGACCTTGGTGCCGCCGAGCACGGAATAGTCGATGTTGTAGCGGTTGGATGGCGTGAGCTTGCGATAGCCGGAATCCCAGGCTGATTCGTAGGAATCCTCGAACACGATGAACTCCAGCTCGGTACCTGCGAACGCCTCGAAGCCGAGGTCGGCAGCCCGCCGCACCATGCCGGCCAGCACCTGACGTGGCGCCGGCCGAACCGGCCCGCTGCCGTCCAGCCAGGACAGGTCGCACTGGATGAGAGCGGTCCCGGGTTGCCAGGTCAGTTTTCGCAGCGTGGAGAGGTCCAGGTCGAACATCATGTCGCCGTAGCCGCGTTCCCACGAGGAGATTGCATAACCGTCGACGGTGTTCATGTCGACGTCGACCGCGAGCAGGTAGTTGCAGCCCTCGGTGCCGTGCTCGAGCACCGAGTCGAGAAAGAACTGGGCGTGGATTCGCTTACCCTGTAAGCGTCCCTGCATGTCTGTGAACGCGACCAGGACTGTGTCGATCGTGCCTTCGCCGATCTCGGTGCGCAGTTCCTCCAGTGAATAACCGGTCATCCGGCAGATCGCCCGCTTCCTGGTCGAGTTGTGATCCGAGCTGGTCGAGTTGTCATCCGAGCTGGTCGAGTTGTCATCCGAGGAGCCCCCGCAGCAGGGCCGAGGTGGCCTCGCAATGCTCCTGCATCGCCGTGCGCGCGGCATCGGCGTTGCCGGCCAGGATCGCGGCCACGACTGCCTGGTGCTGCTGATGGGAATGGCTGATGTTGCGAGGCAGGACGGGAATCGCGGCCAGCATCTCGTGCAGTGCCGCCTGAACCCTGGTCACGGCCTCGACGAGCATCGCCGAGCCGCTCAGGGTCGCGATAGCCAGATGCAGGCGCGAGTCGGCTATCCGGTGCGGTGGTCCGGACTCGGCCTCACGCACCTCGACTTCGCAGGCGACCAGCCAGCCGCGCTGCTCGGCGGACAGCTCGCGGGTCGCGGCGAGGAACGCCGCACCGGGCTCGACAACGCCCCGGAAGTCGAGCGCATCGCGCAGTCGCGGGCCCCGGTGTTTCAGGGCGGCGGTCCGCTCGGCCGCGTTCGGGTCGTCCGGACCGGGCAGGCCGGCGTAAGTGACGACGGTTCCGCCGCCCCGCCCGCGGCGGGTCGACACCATGTCGGCCTCCCGCAGCGCGGCGATCGCCTCGCGAAGATTCACCCGGCTGACGCCGAGCTGCAACGCGAGGTCGCGTTCGGCAGGCAGTTGCTCGCCACAGGTGAAGACGCCCAGCCTGATCGCGGCGGCCAGCCGCTCGACGGTCGATTCGAAGGCGTTGGAGTCAGCGGGTGGCCGGAGCACGGCTTCACGCAGGCGCAGCTCGCTCATGCCGTGAAAACCTCCGCCCCACAACCATTAAACGTCCGAAGCCGTTTGGTAACCGAAATACTGGCCTACCTGCATGGCTACGTCAATGGTCTGAAACAAGACCTTTACATGGCAGCCCGGAGGCCCTTTTTGACTCGGTTGGTGCGGAGATCAGGCGGGCAGTACCGGAACTGGACGCGCTGCCCTAATCAGGAAATGAAAGGGCCCCTCACGTACCCGCCAGAGCCTGCTTATCCTTGCTGCCTTCCGGCCCTGGGGAGGTTCACAGGATGAGCGCCACGCGAGGGGCTTGAGGCCAAGTCTACTGGCGGGCTGGCCGGCACGGAAATCCGTGAGCGCTCAGGGCTCCAGGCGTTGCCGGCTCTCCGGCTCCAGGCCTTCGGCGACCTTCGCAGGCGGCTTGCCGATCTCGCGACGCCAGGCCCGGAAGATCGAGATGAGGCCGATGAGCCAGACCGTGCCGATCAGGTACGCGCCGACAACGTCGGATAGGAAGTGCACCCCGAGAGCGATTCGAGAGAACCCGATCAGCAGCGTCATGACCGCCGCTGCGGTGATCGCCACACCGCGCCAGCGCCGTGGGATCACGGGCAGGAACACCACCAGCAGGATGCCGTAGCCGACGATCGCCGACTGCGAATGGCCGCTCGGGAAGGACTTGCCCGCGGCTACCGCCACCGGATCAGCCAGGTTTGGCCTGGCCCGGTCGACCGTGACCTTGAGCAGGCTGTTCAGCAACGAGCTGCCGATCCCGGTTACCAGGACGAAGCACGCCAGCCGGAACAGCCGGCGATAGGCCAACCACGCCACCACCACAGCGAAGATCAGCCACCAGGCGTAGCCCGAACCGAGGTCGCTGATGAACCTCATCGTGCTGGTGAAACCGGGATGTGACAGCGCGAACGTGTGGAGGTCGTGGGAGATGTTGCGGTCCAGCCGAAGCAGCGATGGCGAGGACGAGGCGACCAGCGCGAGGACGATGATGAACAGCACCGCGGCGGTGAACGCGACCGCGAAGACGGCCAGCGCGCGCGTGCCGAAGCGCCGCCCGGCCCGGATTTCTCGATCTTGGCTCACCATCAATACCTACCCCATCAGGAGGTAGATGTGCACAGCGTGAGAGCCGAGGCTGGCGGGCTCGATCACCTTCAGCGCGGCCTCGAGCACCTTCAGCGCGGGCTCGGTCATCGTGCCGGTTCCGGTTCACCGGCTCGGCTCCGCGTTGTCGGCTGGAGCAGCACCGAGCGGCTCAGTGACAGCCACAGCAGCGCGAACAGCGCGCCGCAGATCACGTCGGTCGGAAAGTGCATCCCCCGGTAGAGGCGCGACAGCGCGACCGCGACCGGCATCGCCACGGCCAGGGTAGCGAAGACCGCCTTCAGCCATACCTGGGCCGCCAGCGCGAAGGCGATCACCGCGAGCGAGCCGTACAGCGAGACCGCCGCCGCGGTGTGGCCGGACGGGAAACTCGAGGTCGGCGGTGCGCCGTCCAGGCGGGGCACGTCCGGACGAGATCGGTCCACCACCAGAGTCGTGCAGAGGAAGATCGCGACCTCGCCGATCAGGGTCACCGCCAGGAAGATGCTGGGCCGCCATCCGCCGCTCACCAGCCGCAGCACGATGAAGATGAGAGCGCCCAGCCCGATCACGATCCGGGTCTGGGCGGCGAAGGTCGCATAGTGCGTGAGGCTGGTCAGGGTAGCCGTGCGGTGGTTGGCCAGCGCGCGCTCGACGGAGTGATCCCAGCGAATCACGGCCGAACCGGACCAGGAGTGCGTGAGCAGGTGGCCGAGGCCGACGAGCACCAGCCAGAGCACGATCGCGCCGAGAACCAGCGTGATCACGGCGCCGCGAAGGTCGGCGCCCGCGGCCCGGACGGGTGTCACGTCCTTCGCCAGAGCGCTTCGCAATAGCCGTACAGGCCGAAGGCGATCAGCCCGGCCGCGACGAAACCGACCCACAGCCGGCCGTGATCGGAGTCAGCGAGGTGCCGTAACGCGCCATCGAGGCCGCGGGCATCCTGAGAGTTGTAGTCCCAGGCCGCCTTGACGACGAAGAAGCCGGTCAACGCGAAGACCAGCCCGCGCGCGGTCGTACCGATCGTCCCCAACACCCACACGATCCGGCGCGCCAGCAGGGGCATCTCGTCGAGCTTGAAGTACTTCTTGAACCTCCGCATGACGCCTTCGACCACCAGGACGAGGCCAATGACAATCACCACCGCGCCCGCGATGCCGACGGCCCAACGGCCAGCCGGGTGCTGCATGATCCGCGCGGTGAGCAGTTGCTGTTGCTGAGCCTGACTCTGCGTCCGAGAGTTGACCAGCACGTTGACCCCGTTGACGGCCAGGGCCGCATAGACGGCGCCACGGCCAACGGACTGCAGCCGCGGGCCGGCTGACTTGCCCTGCCCCACCACGCCGAAAGCCGCCTCGCTCCAGCGCCACACGGCGTAACCGGCCAGCCCGATGGTGAGGGCGAGCAGGAGCAGGAAGCCGCCGGTGTGCTGGGCAACCTCTTGCATAGCGCCGCGCTGATCGGCCTCGGGAGGGCGATGGCCGAATCCCAACAGCAGCGCGAACCAACCGATCAGCAGGTAGATCGTGGCGCGAGCGGCGAAGCCGAGCCGGCCAAGCCCCTTGATCTCCTTGCTTCGCGCTGCCTGGCGGACGCCGGTCATTCTCATTGGGCCTCCCGAGGGTTCAGCCGAGTAAAACAGAAAGCTGGGCGAGTGCCCACGCTGCTCATGCTGGCGCCGCAGCCGTGAGGGGTCGTTTCACCGGGACCCGCGATTGGGACGCGGGACACTGAACCCGTATCCTCTTCGACGGAGGATTCGCATAGTGGCCTAGTGCGCACGATTGGAAATCGTGTTGGGGGAGACCCCTCACGGGTTCAAATCCCGTATCCTCCGCCAGCGTGCGAAGTGCTCAAACCCATGAGAACGCGACGGTTTGCGCAAGCTGAGCACCCGGTTATCGAGGCCGGTGTCCACCACGGGCACCGGCCTTGCGGGTTAGCTGACGGTACCGGCCGGGATCCGCTAGGGACCCCTCTATCGCGGCTTCACGGCCCGTAGCCAGGGACGAAGTCCTGATTGAGGGTCGTGATGATCCACCGACCCGACCCGTTCTTGTCGAGGCCAATCCGAGCGGTGAGCCGGTTCGTGGCATAGCCACACTCCCCACCGAGGACCGGCTAGGCCGTTTGGTCTCACCGGTAACCGGACCGTATACGCGCCAATCGGCTATGTCTGGCAAATCGACATATCCGTAATCTCGCCGGGTGCAGCCTGCGGCACTTGCTACTCCCACACAGATTTCACAACCGTCACCGTGCCGTCATGCGCCCGTCACAGTCCCCCGCTGGAATGGCAGAGGACGAACGGGAAGGGGACCCCATGACAGAGCTGCTGACCTTCGAATATTCCTCCGTCTACGGCGCGCTGGCCGCCGCCTACACCTCCGGCGCACTGGCCGCCGAATTCGGACCAGAGCGCGTCCGGGTATCGCTTGCCACCGACGCCGAAGCGCGCGGTGATTCCGCGCCGCTGCTCGCCGAACTGCCCCTGGGAGAAGCCGAACATCGCCGCTTCGACACTCGCCTGCTGGGAGTCGTGCCGGACGGGGATGGCCCCGCATGGGCACTGCTGACCTCGCACGTGTCACTTGAACGGCAGTCACCATTGGTTGTTCGAGCGCTCGGCGCGATCCTGCAGGCGCGGCCGCACCGGCGTCCCGTCCTCGATCCCGCAGTCGTGTCCCGTTACCCCACCTGGCTGGCCGACGTTCCGCTTCGAGCTGCCAACATCCTGGTTATCGACGACGTCCTCGGCGCCACGACACCGCTCGCGGCCTAGTACCTCAGAGGCTGGTTCAGCTCGCCCCGCCGAAGCCGTTCTGACGCCAGGCCTCATACACGGCAATCGCTGCCGCGTTCGAGAGGTTCAATGACCGGCGTCCGGCGAGCATCGGGATCCGAACCCGTTCGGTGACGTGTGGATCGGCAAGGACCGCTGCGGACAACCCGGTCGGTTCCGGGCCGAAGAGCAGGACGTCGCCCGGCTGGTAGCTTACGTCGGCGAAAGAACGATCGGCCTTGGCGGTAAAGGCAAAGACCCGCGCGGGCATCAACTCGGGCCAGGCGGCGCTGAGGTCAGCATGCACGGTCACCGAGGCCAGGTCGTGATAGTCCAGACCCGCCCGCCGTAACTGAGGTTCGGACAGATCGAAGTCGAGCGGGCCGATCAGGTGCAGCTCGCACCCGGTCGCGGCAACCATCCGGATCGCGTTGCCCGTGTTGGGCGGGATCTTCGGCTCAAGGAACGCGACGCGGAACAACACCAGCTCCAACTTCTCGATCTACAGGGCTCGGCCGTGCCTGCACCGGTCGCACGTTACCGTGACGCTGTGCAGATCGGCTCGAGCCACCCAGCGGTCAAACTCGCTCAGGCGTTACAGCGCGGCCAGTCCGTTCCCGACGGCGACAACCTCACGGTGGCCGAAGGCATCTGGGCAAGCCAGGCGGTCCTCGACACCGGTGTGACGGTGCGGGAATTCCTGTGGTGCCCAGCTGCCCTGCGAGGTCCCGAGGCTGCCGAGCTGGCAGCCGCACTGAGCGACCACGCCGAGAACTCCTACGAGATCTCCGCCAGGACGCTCGAGCGACTAGCGGATCGCGACCGTCCTGACGGCCTGCTGTCGATCATCGAACTTCCGGACTGGCAACCTGAAAGCCTCGACCTCCCGCAGCGGGCACTGATCCTGGTCTCCGACGGTATCGAGCAACCGGGCAACCTCGGCACGCTAGTACGAACCCTGGATGCCTGCGGCGCCGACGCCCTCGTCCTCACCGGTACCCGGACGAAGCGCACCAACGTCAAGGTCTTTCGAGCCAGTCACGGCACGATCCTGCGGATACCCACGATCTCATTCGACTCGGTACCGCAAGCCCAAACCTGGCTGGACGAGGCCGGCTTCCAGGTCTATTTGGCCGATACCGACGGGGCATCCCGCTACTGCAACACCGACTACGGCGCCCGCACCGCGATCGTCATGGGCAATGAGCGCTACGGCATCTCGGCCGAGTGGTATCGCGACGACGCCGCCAAGATCTTCATACCGATGCTGGGCAGCGCGGACTCGCTGAACGTGTCCATCTCGGCCGCGGTGCTGCTCTACGAGGCTCGTTCACGCCTGAACGACTGGCGCGGCGGGCACAGCGGGCACAGCGGGCGCGACTGACGGCGGCACCCGGCGGCCCGATGCCTGCAGCACCACCACTGCTGAAAGCACGATCGCCGCACCCGCGATCTGCAGCGCGGACAGTCGCTCACCGAAGACGAGCGCGGCCGATGCGGCTGTCGTGACCGGCTCGAGGCAGGACAGGATCGCCGCCACCGAGCCGCCGACGAGCCGCAGTCCGGCCAGGAACGTCACGATTGCCACGACGGTCGGGACCATCGCGAACAGCACCAGCCAACCCCAACCCGAACTGCTCGCCGGGGAGCGCAGTGAGCCACTCAAGGCCGCATATCCACCGACGCTGACGGCCGCGCTAGTGCAGACGACCGCTGAGAGCAGGTACACGTCGAGGTCGTCCGGCAACCCACCGGCGACGGTGATGTAGAGGGCGTAGGTGCCGCCGGCGCCGAGAGCCATCAGCACGCCCGTGGCGGGCATCGAACCGGATCCGCCGTGGCCCTGCAGCAGCAACACCAGCCCGGCCGCCGAACAAGCCAGCGCGATGAGGCCGCGGCGGCTGACCGATTCTCGCCGGCGCAGCACCGCGATGAGCATCACGAGGGCCGGATAGATATAGAGAAGTTGGGCGACCATCGATGCGTCCAGCCGGGTGAGCGCACCGAAATAGAAGGCGGACTGGCATGCGTAGCCGAGCGCACCAAGTCCGATCCCGATCTGCAGCGACCGGACCGAGGGCCACGCGGGACGGCGGATCGCCACGATCAC
>JAVEES010000206.1 GCA_030840285.1 Pseudonocardiales bacterium | reverse complement strand
GGCGGCGAAGTTGACCACGACGTCGGCGCCTGGCATCGCGGCGTCCAGGTCAGCCGCGCTGCAGATGTCGCCCTGGACGAATCGGTACCGAGCGCTGGCCGACACCGGCGCAAGGTTGGCGAGGTTGCCGGCGTAGGTGAGCTTGTCGAATACGGTCACCTCGGCACCGGCGAAGGCGGGAAAACTGTCGTTCAACAACTCGCGGACGTACTGCGATCCGATGAAGCCAGCACCGCCGGTAACGAAGACATGCATGGCAAGCATAGTTTCACATCTGGCGCCTCATTCCGGCCAGCGGCTCCGGCCACAGCCCACATTTCGGGCATCGTGCAGTCGCTCTGAGATCATCCTCAGGTTCCGCAGGTAGCCTTTTGCGGTGCCCTCGAACAACGACGGACCCGGATATCCGGGCGACGGCGATCTGCCACCCGAACTGGACCCGCGCCGCGGACAGCCTCGCCGGCATCGCCCACAGCGACCATCCGAGGCCCCGAATTCCCTGCCACCGGAGCTAGACCCCCGTGGTCGCAGGCACGCTCGGCGCGCCGCGGAGTCCGCCGCTGCCCCCGCCGGCCGTCCCAGCCGTCGCGAACGCCGCTCGGCCGACCGGGCCCGTTCGGACGTAGCGGCCGGCGCGGCGATCGGCGTTCAGGTGCTTGCGGCGTTGCTCTCGCTGGCGGTGCTGCTCGGCAGTGGCTGGGCCTGGGCGACGTATCGAAACTTCACCGCGGACATCAAGCGTGTGAACGCGATCACCGGCGGCACGTCCGCGGCCAAGCAGAACATCGACGGCACCGATCAGAACATCCTGATCGTCGGCAACGACGACCGGGACAGCGCGACCGACGCCGAACTAGCCGCGCTGGGCACCACCCGCGACGGCGGCAGCTACAACACCGACACCATGATGCTGCTGCACGTGCCGGCCAACGGTTCGAAGGCGACGGTAATCTCGTTCCCGCGCGATTCCTACGTCGATATCCCCGGCCACGGCAAGAACAAGCTGAACGCCGCCTATCCGATCGGGGTGGCAGCCAGCAACGGTGACAAATCCGTAGGCGCCCAACTGCTGGTGACGACGCTGGAAAACCTGACCGGTCTCAAGATCGATCACTTCGTCCAGGTCGATCTGCTCGGTTTCTACCGGATTTCCAATGCTATCGGCGGCGTGACCGTGTGCTTGAACAACGCGGTGAAGGAAGCTAACTCGGGCATTGACCTGAAGAAGGGCATTAACGTCATCAAGGGCACTCAAGCGCTGGCATTCGTCCGCCAGCGATACGGGTTACCCAATGGCGACCTCGATCGGATCAAGCGCCAGCAGTACTTCCTGTCGGCGGTCTTCCGCAAGATCTCCTCGGCGGGAACGCTGCTCAATCCCTTCAAGCTGCAGAATCTGTTGAAGGCGGTGACCAGCTCGCTGCAGATGGATCAGTCGCTGAACCCGCTCAAGCTGGCCCAGCAGATGCAGAATCTTCAGGCCGGCAACGTGCACTTCACCACGATCCCGACAAGCGGTTACGCCGACACGAATGTGGGCAGCGTGGTGGTGGTCAATACCGCCGCAATGCCTGATTTCATCGCCACCATGCTCGGTACCGACCCGGCGACGGCACTCAAGAACGCCAAGGCCGCAGATCCCTCGACGGTGACGGTCAGCGTCGTCAACGACACCAACTCCAACGGCCTGGAAACGACCAACGCCGCGGCGCTGCGCAAGGCCGGGTTCAAAACGACGATCCCGGCCGCGACCTCGGCGGTGCTCGACAAGACGACGATCCGGTACCCGGCGGGGCAGGAATCCGCGGCCAAGGCGTTGCAGGCACAGGTTCCCGGCGCGGTCATGAGCCAGACGACCTCGGTCAGCGCGGTGACGCTGGTGCTGGGCAACAACGGCGTTCAGGTCAAGTCCCTGATGCCTGCAGGCTCCAGCAATCCAGCCCCCGCGCCGGCGCCGGCGACGTCGGGCTCCGCTCCGGTCGTGACAACGGCGGCCGACGGCGGCTGCATCAACTGACACCGACTGCTTTCGGGGTGCCTTAGGCTCAGCTGATGCCCGATTCGATGCCCGAGTTGCTGTTCCAGGCACGGCTGACGAGCGACCCGAGCGGTCCCCTGGTCACCTTCTACGACGACGAGACCGGCGAGCGGGCCGAGCTCTCGGCGAAGTCGCTGGGCAACTGGGTCGCCAAGACCCATTTCTTGCTGCTGGACGAACTGGGCACCGCACCGGGCGATCGCGCGTACCTCAGCCTTCCGGTGCACTGGCTTGCGGCTCCGATCCTGCTGGGTTGCTGGTTCGCGGGCTTGGAGGTGGTCACCGATCCGGCGCAGGCCAGCGTCGCCTTCTGTGACTTAGCCACGGTTCAGAGCGGCGCCGTGGCCGGCGTCCCGGACGTGTTCGCGGTGTCGCTGCTATCGATGGCACGTTCCGCGGAGCCACCGGAGGGCAGCTCGGACTATGCGGCGGCAGTGCGAGTACAGCCCGACTCCTGGGCAGCCGTCCGCCCGCAGGCGGCCGCGCAGGACCCGGCGCTGGACGGGATCAGCCGGGCACAGCTCGCCCGTCAGGCCGCTGGCACGGCGGCGGAACTAGGCCTTGATTCGGGCGGCCGGCTGATGTGGACGGAGCCGGAGTTCGGTGCTACCGCTTGGGTCGCCGCGCTGCTCGCGCCGCTGGCCGTCGGTGGCTCAGTCGTGCTCGTGCGCAGTGCCGATCGCGGCAAGACGGCTGCACGAGCCGCCAGCGAGCAGGTAACCGCCATCCGTTGACGGCGTTGGGGACCGGTAGGCCGGGCGAGACCGGTAGGCCCAGGAAGCGTCATAGCGCTACCGGGGCATACCAACCCCTGAGGACCTTTTGGCGTAGGTCAGCCGATGGTGAACGGTGGGTATTGATCGGTGAGCAGGCCGACGTAGGCCTGAACGCGCAGGCCGTAACGGTAGACGGCAACGAGGAAATTCCTCATGCGGACGGGGTATTCACCGGTGAACACAACGGCGAAGAACCCCGCGATGATGACGAAGGCCGCCGCGATGACCAAGGCCAGCAACACGAAGTAGTGCGGGATGGCAAGCAGCCATTTGTAGAGAGGCTGCCACCGCGACATCTGCTCGGGATAGCTGAACGTGACGATGGTGTGCGGGTCCGCGCCGTCATCGTCAGCGTTGGGCTGGAAGTCGAACGGCGGGTAGTCCTCACGCAGGAACAGCGCGTAACTGGTGACCCGCCACTCGTAGCGGAAGGTCATCGCGATCGCGTCGAAGAGCGGGCGGGGAATCCGACGGGTGAACAGCACGGTGAAGAAGGCGATGAGGGTCAGGATGCCGCGCAACGTGCTGAGCGCGTTGGTGATCAGCAGCTGCGGGATGGCAAGCAACCACTGCACCAGCGGGCGCCATCGCGCGATATGCAGGTCGCCGCTGAAGTCGAGTTGCGCGGGATAGGGGGTAGCTAGAGACATGGTGCCCTCCTGGGCTAGTAGACGGTGCCGCGAGTCGTGGTTATCCGGGTTCTGGGCAGTTGTTGCTGCTGGTCCGGTGCATGGCAAGAGCTGGTCCGGTCATGGTTGACCCCCTGCAGCCTCGGCCGGAGCGTCGGCCTCGCTGATCGGAATGTCAGCATTAGGTTGAGGAGTCGGCGCAGTCGGACGTTTGCGCAATTCGAAGCTACGCTGCCCTTTTGGCGTCGGTCAAGACGGAACGTATCGTCT
Source organism: Pseudonocardiales bacterium (assembly GCA_030840285.1). Classification (GTDB taxonomy): domain Bacteria; phylum Actinomycetota; class Actinomycetes; order Mycobacteriales; family Jatrophihabitantaceae; genus Jatrophihabitans_A. The sequence goes on along the minus strand of JAVEES010000206.1, from coordinate 924 downwards.
CGTGCTGAGCGGATCGTCGCGTGCTGGGAGGCAGGCAGTGTCGGAGGCTACGAGCAACGGTCCGTCGTCGGTGGATAAGCCCGATGCGGGCGGTTTGGTGGGCTCGGCAAGCCGGCGCAGTGCACGCGCGCACGCCGCCATTCTGGCCGCGACCACGGAGCTGCTGGCCGAGGCCGGCTACGGCGCGCTGACGATTGAGGGCGTCGCGGCACGTGCCGGTGTCGGAAAGACCACGGTCTACCGGTGGTGGCCGAGCAAGGTGGCGCTGGTGATCGAAGCGGTAAGCCGCGCGCTGCCGGCACCTGCGCAGATCGACACCGGCGAGCTTCGTCATGACCTGTTGATCGCTGTCCGGCGGGTGATCCATACCTTCGCCCGCAGCCCCGTTGGAACGGTTATCCCCGCGCTGGCGGCCGATGCGATGTCTGACCCCCAGTTGGCCGAACAGTTCCGCAACCAGCTCATCCGGCCCCGCCGCTCGGCGGTCGTCGAGGTCCTGGTGCGCGCTGCGGCGCGCGGTGAACTCCCTTCGGACGTGGATACCGATGTCCTCTTGGACGTGTACGCCGGGGCGGTGTTTTACCGGATACTCGTCAGCGGCGAGCCGGTGACCGACCTGCTTGCCGAGCAACTGGTCGGCCTGCTGTTGGACGGAAAGACGCCCGTGAAGCCACGCCCGGATGCTCCCGCCGGATAGCGGGCGCTGTCGTAGGCCGGGTGCAGAATCGCAGCCATGGCAGGTCTGTTCAGTTCGTCCGCGATCGGCACCCTGAGCACGCAGGTGGGCCGGTTGAGCTTCGCGGCGACCGACCTCGGGCTGGTCGCAGTCTGCTGGGGCAGCCCGGACGAGCTGGTTCGCGACCTCGACCGCCGCTCCGCTCAGGCGGACGTCGTCGGCTCCGCTCAGGCGGACGTCGTCGGCTC
>JAVEES010000200.1 GCA_030840285.1 Pseudonocardiales bacterium | reverse complement strand
GGTGGCCCAGCGCTACCTCGTCCAGGGGATCTCCCTGACGGGGATCAAGGAGTGACGGTCACGGCCACGTTGCCATGCTGACGGCCGCCGGAACGATCGAGCGAACGGCGGGGATCGGGCCGGTCGACCGACGCCTGTTCGGGGCGTTCGTCGAACACATGGGCCGGTCCGTCTACACCGGCATCTTCGAGCCCGGACATCCGACCGCGACGCCGGAAGGCTTTCGCGGCGACGTCCTCGACCTCGTGCGAGAACTTGGCGTGACCGTCGTCCGTTACCCGGGTGGCAATTTCGTCTCGGGCTACCGATGGGAGGACGGTGTCGGCCCGGTCGCCGATCGACCCACCCGCCTGAACCTCGCCTGGCACACGTTGGAGCCCAACGAGTTCGGTCTCGATGAGTTCATCCGCTGGTCGGCCCAGGCCGGTGTCGAACCGATGCTCGCCGTCAACCTCGGGACGCGTGGCGTCCAGGAGGCGATGGACATCCTCGAGTATGCCAACCACCCGTCGGGCACGACGCTGTCGAGCGAACGGATCCGGAACGGTTCGCCGTCGCCGCACGACGTGCGCCTGTGGTGCCTGGGCAACGAGATGGACGGACCGTGGCAGGTCGGCCACAAATCGGCCGACGACTACGGCAAGCTGGCCGCCCAAACGGCTCAGGCCATGCGCCTTGTCGATCCGGATATCGAGCTGGTCGCCTGTGGCAGCTCGTCACGCGCGATGCCGACTTTCGCCTCGTGGGAGGCGACGGTTCTGGAACACACCTATGACCATGTGGACTACGTCTCGCTGCACGCCTACTACGAGAATCACGACGATGCGGCCAGCTTCCTCGCCTCCGCCGTCGATATGGACGCCTTCATCGACGAGCTGGTCGCCACCTGCGATCACGTAAAAGCTCGCTTGCGCAGCAAGAAGGTTCTCAAGCTTTCCTTCGATGAATGGAATGTCTGGTATCAGAAGGGCTATCAGTCCACGCCGAAGCCCGTCTGGGAAGAGGCTCCGCACCTGATCGAGGACGACTATTCGGTGCTGGACGCGGTGGTGGTCGGCTCGTACCTGATCAGCCTTCTCAATCACGCCGACCGTGTCACCGTCGCCTGCCAAGCCCAGCTGGTCAACATCATCGCGCCGATCCGCACCGAGAAGGGCGGGCCGGCCTGGCGTCAGACCATCTTCTATCCCTTTGCCCAAGTAGCTCGGCACGCACGCGGCCAGGCTCTTGTGCTTCCGCTGGTCTCGCCGCAGATCGGCAGCGACGCCTACGGCACGGTGCCCGCCGTGACCTGCGCCGCGACGATCGACCCGCAGCATCAGCGGTTGGCGCTCTTCCTGGTCAACCGTGACCAGAACGGTCCGATCGAGCTAGAGGTGGATCTGCGTTCCGTCGGTGCCGGCGAGATCCTCACGCACAGCGTGCTTTCCGACCCGGACATGCACGCCGCGAACTCCGCGACGAACCCCGATCGAGTCACGCCCAAGGCGGGCGATGGCGCGGTGATCGACGGCGGCCGGCTGCGGACCGTCCTGCCGCCGGTCTCCTTCTCGACCCTTGTCATCGGCACGACCTAGTCATGAACCCCTAGCAGTTCGGCGCACACCGCATCCCGGTCACGGGTAGCTGAACAGACCGCTCCCGCCCACCACACAAGGAGATCAAAGATGAACCAGTTCAGCGTTCCGTTGTCCCGCCGCGGTTTCTTGGGCGCCGCGGGCGCCGTCGGCGGTGCCATGGCACTAGCGGCCTGCGGCGGACAGAGCAAGCCACCCACCGCTGCCGGGCCGACGGGCTCCGCTGCTGGTAGCGCGTACAACGGGCCGAAGGTGACACTGGCATTCTGGAACGGCTTCACCGGTGCTGACGGCGACTACGCGAAGAAGATGGTGAACCAGTTCAACTCCGAGACGCCGAACATTCACGTCAACATGAACGTTTTCCAGTGGGCGGACCTCTTCCAGAAGATGCCGGCCGCCGTGACGAGCGGAAACGGTCCGGACATCGGTGCCATGCACATCGATGACATCCCTACCCAGGCCGCGCAACGGGTGATCGTGCCGATCGATTCGGTCGCGAACAACTTGAAGCTCAAGGAGTCTGATTTCGCGCCCGCGGTGTGGCAGGGCGGTATGTACAAGAATGCTCGCTACGGCATTCCGCTGGACGTCCACTGCTTGGGCTTGTTCTACAACAAGGACCTGTTCGACAAGGCCGGCCTGGATGCCGAGAAACCGCCGACCACCAAGGATGAATACATGGCGGCCCTGGACAAGCTGAAATCCAAGAACATCCAGGGCAGCTGGGTGAGTCCCTTCCAGTTCACCGGTGGGCTCATGTTCCAATCACTGTTGTGGCAGTTCGGCGGCGACCTGTACAGCAGCGATGTCACCAAGGCCACCTGGGATTCCGATGCCGGGGTGTCCGCGCTGACCTGGATGGTCGACCTCGTCAAGCAGGGTTACAGCCCGAAGAACGTGGGTCAGGACGCGGACTACATCGCCCTGAAGAACGCCAAGAACGCCATGAACTGGCAGGGCATTTGGCAGGTGAACGAGGTCACCAAGTTGACCACGACGCACATCGGGATCGCTGCCTTGCCCAAGATCGGCACCAAGGGCGGGGTCTGGGGCAACTCCCACCAGTTCGTCTTGCCGCGCAGCCAGGGCAACGACAACTCCAAGGTCGAAGCAGCCGCATATTTCGTCAGCTGGTTCATCAAGCACGGGGCTGACTGGGCCAAGAGCGGCAAGGTGCCGGCGGACAACAACCTGGCCAAGAGCCAGGCCTTCACGTCGATCACCGGCCTGAAGCCGTTCGCCGACGAGGTTCCCGATGTGCACTTCCCGCCGTCCGTGGCCGGAATCAACGACGCTACCGCGAAGATGTATGACGCAGTGAACGCGGCGGTCCTGGGCAAGGCTGATCCGGCCTCAGCGTTGCACACTGCTGCCAAGCAGGCCTCTCAGGTCCTGTCGGACAATTCCAAGAAGTACGGCTAATCATGACCACCAGTACCGTGGTCCGCGCGACACCGCGGGTCTCCAGACGAGCAGGTCGGGTTCGCCGGTCCGGACCGGCAACGCCTTACCTTTTCCTTGCGCCGTACGGTGTGCTGTTCGTCGGGTTCATTCTGCTGCCGGCGATCTACGGTCTGTGGATCAGCCTGCATGACTATGACTACCTGCTGCCGCACCAGCCGTGGGTCGGGCTGCGTAACTACACCGATCTGTTCAAGAGCGGCTCGCGGGATGGTGCTGACTTCTGGCGAAGTATTCGAGCCACCGTGATCTTCACGGTATTCAGCGTGCCATTGCTCGTGACGATCCCGCTCGGAATCGCCATGTTGCTGAACCGCAAGTTCCCGGGCCGAACATTCTTCCGTGCGGTCTTCTTTACCCCGTACGTGCTCGGTGTCGCAGTGGTAGGAGTGCTGTTCCGGTTCCTGCTCGACCCGACGATCGGGCTGCTGAACTTCTACCTCGGCAAGCTGGGCTTGCCCGATCAGACACCGTGGACGACCCAGGTGCCCTGGGCGTGGGTGGGCCTGGTCGGGATGACGGTCTGGTGGACGCTCGGGTTCAACGCGATCATCTACCTCGCCGGACTCCAAGAAATCTCGCCGGAGCTTTATGAGGCCGCCGAGGTCGACGGGGCGACGGCCTGGCAGAAGTTTCGCAATGTGACGCTGCCCGGTCTGCGACCGGTTCTGCTGTTCGTCATGACGTTGACGATTCTCGCGTCGGCCAACATGTTCGGCCAGTCCTGGCTAGTCACCAAGGGGGCACCGGACAACGCGACCCGGACGGCGATCTTCTATATCTCACAAGTCGGACTGCAGCAGTACCGGCAGGGTGTCGCGGCCGCGATGAGTTACGTGGTGGCGATCATCCTGATCTGTGTGAGCCTGCTGATGTTCCGGCTCTTCCGGCAGAGGGACGTGTGATGACGACGCTCGCGCAAGGCGGTTCGGATTCGACCACCGAACGAGGGACAGCCCGGTCCGGCAGAGTGCAGGTTTCGAAGACGCATAGGCGAAGCCTGCCCGCTCAAATCGGCTTCTGGGCGCTGATGGCCCTTCTGGTGGTCATCTTCATCGCGCCCCTGTTGTGGATGCTTGTCACGTCGTTCAAGACGAACGAGGACGCGACCCGGATTCCGCTTTCCTGGCTTCCCAGGCCGTGGGACGTGTCGGCGTACCGCACGCTGTTCGGAGCCGGGTCGGCGAATCCAGTCCTTCGCTGGTTCTTCAACAGCCTGGTTGCGGCTGCCGCGAACTCGGCGCTGATCGTGGCGGTGGACGCCGCCGCCGCGTATGCCCTTGCCCGTATGGACTTTCCCGGCAAGCGGGTGATCTTCGGGGGAGTGGTGGCGACCATCTTCCTGCCCATCTTCGTATTCCTGATCCCGAACTATCTGATCGTCAGCAAGCTCGGCTGGCTGGATTCCCTGTGGGCAATCATCGTGCCGAGTGCGGGCGGCGCGTTCGGCGTCTTCTTCTTGCGACAGTTCTTCTCGACGCTGCCGCGTGAACTGGAGGAGGCCGCCATCATCGACGGCGCCAACCAGTGGCGGATCTTCACCCGGATCGTGTTGCCGCTTTCCAAGCCTGCGCTGTCCACGCTTGCGGTGCTGTCTTTCCTGACAAACTGGAACGACTTCCTGTGGCCGGTATTCGTGTTGTTCAGCCCGGACAAGCTCACGCTGCCGGCGGGTTTGGCCAAGCTGCAGAACGCCGCATCGGTGAATTACCCGATCATCATGGCGGGAGCCGTGGTCGCCAGCGTGCCGGTCATCTTGCTGTTCATCATCGCTCAGCGGCAGGTCATCGAAGGTATCTCTCGCAGTGGCTTGAAGGGCTGAGCGCCGTCGTGTCGAGAGCTCGGCGCGGCTCGTCGGGCGCTCGGCTGTCGGCCTGCGCGCCTGTCGTGGGCTTGCTCGTCCTTGCGGCGTGCGGGGGATCGGCTGGGCGTCCGAAGTCGAGCACGCGCGGGAGCGCGCACGTCGAGATCTCCAGCCGTGCGCCGTCTGCCGGCCAGCAGCATCGGAATCCGGTCTATGGCGAGAACTTTCCTGACCCGGCGGTATTGAGGGTGGGGACGAGCTATTTCGCTTATGCCACACAGGGGGCCGGCTCCAACGTCCAAACGCTGAGGTCGTCAGATCTGGTGCACTGGACGGCTGGTGCGGATGCGCTACCAGAACTCGGGAAGTGGGCAAGCGCGGGAAGCACCTGGGCCCCAGAGGTGGTCGCCGTGGGTCCTCGCTACGTGATATTTTACGTCGCGCACGATGACAAGTCGGGTAAGCAGTGCATCGGACGAGCAGAATCGGCGTCGCCGACGGGTCCCTTCGCCGATACCGCGTCCTCGCCTGTCGTGTGCCAGTCCGACCTGGGCGGCTCGATTGACCCTGATCCGGTCCGGGGGCCCAATGGTGAGCTGTACCTGTACTGGAAGAACGACGGGAACTGCTGCGGGTACCCGGTTCGGCTGTGGGGACAGCGAATGAGCGCTGATGCCGCAGCGCTGGTCGGCAAGCCCGTCCCATTGATGTCGAATACCAAGTCGTGGCAGGGAAACCTGGTCGAGGCGCCCGAGATGGTTCGGCACGGGGACGCATATTTCCTGTTCTACTCGGCAAACGACTATGCCTCCGAGAAGTATGCGGTCGGCTATGCCACCTGCCAGGCACCGCTCGGTCCGTGCACCGACAGCTCGGATCAGCCGCTGCTCAGCTCTAGCGCGGTGGCTGCCGGTCCCGGACACTGCTACATCCTTCAGCTGGCCGGCGGAAGAACCGTGATGTTCTTTCATGCCTGGCCACCGAACGCCATCGGATCGCAGTCACCCGGTCGCCAGCTCTGGTGGGAGCAACTCGACTGGAAAGCGGGAAAGCCGTCCATGACGCCGCCCCAGTGACTCTGGGCTGTGACGCTGTCCGCTTGTGGCATCGTGCTAGGTGGGCAGCAGCGCAGCACTTTGGCCGGATCGCGCGTGTGTAAAATCCTGCTGGCGTGACACCGTGCCCTGGATTGCACCGCTCTGCCGCAGGGCAGGTCAGCGAAACATGGCAGCTTCGCGCGGGGCGGTAGCTCAGCCGGTTAGAGCAGGGGACTCATAATCCCTGGGTCGTGGGTTCGAGTCCCACCCGCCCCACAGGTGTGAGCCCCACAGGTGTGACAAGCCCAGCGACCGACAGGCGCTGCTTGCACTGAACGCTGAAGCCTCCGATCGTTCGATCTGCCTCAGGTACTTCCACTCGAGCCGCACAGCGGCGAACGCCTACATCAACAGCCTCGTCGGGGGCAGCAGCAGCGTGGCGGCGATCACGTTTGGGCCCGAATGGGCAGCACTGACGCGCGGCCTGCCCACGCGCACGTCTGAGGCCGGCGCTCCAAAACGTTCGTGGACCGACCCGAGACCGAATAGGCACAGACTCGGTTAGAGCTTGCGGCTGGTGATCAGGGTGCCGGTGGCCACCAGGTTGTCCAGGCTGCTGGAGTCGGGCTGGTAGGCGCAGGTAACCAGCATTAGTTCGTTGGGCACACTTCGTTTTGAGGCCAGCGATCCGGGGCCGCTCTTTGGGTACTTGATGAGCGCGTTGATGCGGTAGGTCAGCACGCCCGCGCCGGTGGTGAGGATGACGGTGTCGCCCGCTTCTACGTCGACCAGTGCGTCGAAGGCGCAGGTTATGCCTTGGCAGGCATGTCCGTAGATGGCAGTGGTTCCCGGTGACGGACTGGCCGGCATGGTCGACTGAGTCAGCCATACGACCCGGTTCAGATCCGGTGGACGCACCAGACCCCAGGTGCCATCGGGATTGATCGGCGCGGCCATCGGGTCCACGGCGACAGTCACGACGACTCGACCGCCGGAACCGCGCACCACCAGTCCGACGGGCGCCGCGGGGCGGACT
>JAVEES010000194.1 GCA_030840285.1 Pseudonocardiales bacterium | reverse complement strand
AATCAGCCGGTCATGGGTATGGGCATTGCCGAACACCCAGCCGGCGCCGTGGATGTAGACGATGACGGGCAGCGGCCCGGTGATGTTGCGTGGCCGCAGGATCCGCACCGACACCTCGCCGGACGGCCCGCCCGGCACGGTGATGTCGCTGATGTCGACCTCGGGCTTGACGACCTCGCCGGCCTGCACCTCATCGACTGCCTGGCGGCCGTTCTCCGGGCCGAGGTCGAACAGATAGGGCGGGTTCGCGGTCGCGTCCGCGAACTGCTGGGCGGCCGGTTCGAGCACTGGCTTGCTGGTCATGGCAGGTCTCCTTCGTCGGTGGTCGCGGCGGCTGCCGCGCTCCCACGCCAGAATCTTAGTACGCAATTCAATTGTGTACAACCGACTTGTGGCCCACTGCATTGCGCGCAACGGTAGGCTGGCCGGCATGGCCCGACGCAACACGACCCCGCAGTTCGGCATGGAGCTGGACGCGCAGCTGTGCTTCGACCTCTACGCGGCGTCGCGGGCGGTCACCAATGCGTACCGGCCGATGCTCCTGGACCTCGGCCTCACATATCCGCAGTATCTGGTGATGCTCGTGCTGTGGGAACGGCAGAGCTGCACCGTGCGTGAATTGGGCGACGTGCTGCAGCTCGATTCGGGCACACTGTCGCCGCTGCTCAAGCGCCTCACGGCAGCCGGCCTGGTCCGCCGGGAACGCCGCACCGACGACGAACGCAGCGTCGAGGCCGTCCTCACCGACGAAGGCCGCGCACTGCAGGTCAAGGCCCAATCGATCCCCTCGGCGATCGGCGCGGCCATGGGACTCACTCCGGCAGAGTTCGACGTACTCAAGCAGACACTGCGCCGCCTCGTCACCAACGTCTCGAACAGCAACGCTGCCAGCTAACCAGCTTTGGGCGTCTGGAAATCACCCAAAAGACTGGTCGCAGGGGTATTTCCAGACGCCCAAAGCGGGGGGGACGAGCGGGGTGGAGCGAGCCGGGTTGAGAGAGCGGTTAGGCCGAGGCCATGGATGGGTGGTGGGGCTTCGTGGTTTCGGTCAGCTCGGGCCGACCGGCCGGACTGCCTGAGTCGATCCAAAAGGGAAGGATCTCCGGGGACATCAGCTCGTCCACCACCATGCAAGCGGCACCCATCATGCCCGCCTTGTCGCCGAGGAAGGAGCGGACGATGCGAAGGTCGCGAGTGGCCAGCGGCAACGATCGCGAGAAGACCCGCTCGCGCACTCCGGCCAGGTACATGTCGCCGGCCTCGGCCACCACCCCGCCGAGCAGGATCAGCGACGGATTGAAGAAGTTCACGATCGTGGCAAGGGTGTCACCCACCAGGTGACTCGAGGACGTCAGCAGGTCCACGCTGACCCGGTCACCATGGGTGGCACCGCGGCTGACATCCGCGGCGGTAATGACCTGGCCGTTGTCGATGAGGTTTCGCAGCCAGGGGCTCGCGCCCTGCGCCGCCTCCTGGGTCGCGTCGCGAGCGATCGCGGCGCCGCCCGCGAGAGCCTCCAGGCAGCCCAGCCGGCCACAGCGGCAAACGACCGTCGAGGACGGGGCGGTGACGGCCACGTGGCCGATATCCCCGGCGCAGCCCTGAGCTCCTCGGTGCAGCCGGCCGCGCGAGATCAGCCCGGCCCCGATGCCCGTCCCGACCTTGACGAACACCGCCTCGTCGGCTCCCTTGCCGATGCCGCACCGCAATTCACCGAGCGCCATCACGTTCACGTCGTTGTCGACCCACACCGGTACGTCATAGCGGGTGGCGAGATACTCACGGACCGGAAAGCGGTCCCAGCCGGGCATGATCGGCGGCGAGACGGCTCTGCCGGAGGCGAACTCGACCGGACCCGGCAGCCCGATGCCCACTCCCCAGATGGGGACGGATTCGCCGGCCTGCGAGTACAGCTCGCGGAAGATCTCATCCAGTCGGCCCAGCATGGTTTCCGGTCCGTCAGCGATGTCGCACGGCTCCTGCCGGCTCACCACGAGTTCGCCGGCCAAGTTGGCAATACCTGCCCGCAGCTGGGTGGCGCCGAGTTCGGCGACGAGGATCCGGCCGGCATCGGCACCGTATTGAAGCTCCCTGGGCGCACGGCCGCCGGTCGAGGTGCCGAGCTTTCCCTCGCTCAGCAAGCCGGAGTCCAGTAGTTGGCTAACACGCTGGGTCACTACGTTTCGGCCTAACCCGGACTCGCGCAGGATCTCTGGCCGGGTACGTGCGGTGCCGGCCCGAACGAGGTCCAGTACTGCGACTAATCCCTGGACCTGCTCGTTCCGGAGGACTGATTGGCTCATGCCCATCCCTTCTGCCGTGGTACAGAGATTTTTAGCATGCTTAGGCTTGACTTACGCACGCACGGTGCTTAAGTTGCTCGACATGCCGACTGAAGTTTATCCCTCGGACGTAGCTCCGGCTAGCGACACGGCGACCGTGCCACTGCGCGCCGGCATCATTGGTCTCGGGTTCATCGGCGAAGTGCACGCTCGCGCTATCCGTGCCGCGGGCGGTGTCGTCTCGGTCGTCGCCGATGCGACTTTCGAGCTTGCCATCGCTGGCGGCAATCGTGTTTCGGCCCGGCGGATCGCCCGCGACGCCGAGGAACTTATTGCCTCCGACGATGTCGACGTCGTGCACATCTGCGCCCCCAACCATCTGCACCTGCCGCTGGCGCGCAAAGCGTTGCAAGCTGGCAAGCATGTTGTCTGCGAGAAGCCGCTTGCCACTGCCCTGCCCGATGCCCACGAACTGGTCGCGGCTGCATCGGAGGCGGGCGTGGTAGCGACGGTGCCGTTTGTATACCGGTTCTACCCGACTGTGCGGGAGGCGCGCGCCCGGGTCGCCGACGGCGAGGCAGGCGATGTGCGTCTCGTCCACGGCTCCTATCTCCAGGACTGGCTCTCGACCGCCGAGGACCAGAACTGGCGCGTGGACCCGGCTTTGGGCGGCGCCTCCCGCACGTTTGCCGACATCGGTGTGCACTGGTGCGATTTGGTCGAGTTCACCACGGGTCACCGCATCGTCGCATTGGCGGCGAAGTTGCTGACCGCGATACCGCGACGGGGACAGGACAGCCAGATCTCGGCGGTCGGCACCGAGGACGCGGCATCGCTGGTCTTCGAGACCGACGGTGGCGCGATCGGCTCCCTCGTGGTGAGCCAGGTGTCGCCCGGGCGCAAGAACCGGCTCTGGTTTTCACTCGATGCCGCCAACACCTCTATGGCCTTCGACCAGGAATCACCGGAGACGCTCTGGGTGGGACGGCGGGGCGACAACAGCGTCGTGCGCCGAGGTGGGGCAGCGTCATCGGCAGAGGCGATGCGCTACACGCTGCTGCCCGCCGGCCACCCGCAGGGATACCAGGACTGCTTCAACGCCTTTGTGGCCGACACCTACTCCGCGGTGAGGGGTCACAAGCCTGAAGGCCTGCCGACGTTCGCAGACGGCCTTCGCGCCGCACTCATCACCCGCGCCGTCCTGGATTCGGCAGAGTCGCGCGGCTGGGTCGAGGTCCCGTCATGAAACTAGGATTCCTGACCGCCTGCCTACCCGGGCAGAGCCTGGACAAGATCGCGGAATGGGCGGCAAGCAACGGGTACGAGGCGCTGGAGATCGCCGCCTGGCCCGCGCTCGGTGACCGGCCTTTCACCGCCACGCACCTGACTGCCGAGAAGTGCACGGCCGAGGTGGCCGATGAGACCGGCGAGCTGTTGGCCCTTCACGGTCTCGTCGCGTCATCACTCGCCTTCTACGACAACAACCTGCATCCGGACGCGCAGGAGCGGGCGGCGGTCAATGCACACGTCCTGGCGTGTATCGACGCGGCCGCGCTGCTGGGTGTTCCGACCGTCGGCACGTTCGTCGGGCGGGATCCGTCCAAGTCGGTGTCGGAGAACTTGGCCGAGGCCGTGGAGGTGTTCAAGCCCCTGGTCGAGCGGGCCGGCGAACGCGGCGTGAAGATCGTCATCGAGAACTGTGTCATGGAAGGCTGGCATCCTGACGGCTATCCGGGCAATCTGGCGTACTCGCCGGAGCTGTGGGAATGGATGTTCTCCATCGGCTTGTACCTCAATTACGATCCGTCACACCTGGTGTGGATGGGCATCGACCCGGTGGCCGCCCTCCGCCCGTACGTCGACAAGGTCGCCCACGCGCAGGCCAAGGACATCCAGGTTTTTCCGGAGCAGCGCAACCGATACGGCTATCCGGGCAAGGCGATCACGCGTGACAACCCCTGGGACGTCGGCTGGTGGCGCTACCGGGTGCCAGGCCTGGGCCAGGTCGACTGGCGCGCGGTGATCGACACCCTCTACGAGGGAGGCTTCGACGGAGTTCTGTCGGTCGAACATGAG
>JAVEES010000193.1 GCA_030840285.1 Pseudonocardiales bacterium | reverse complement strand
CGGCTCGTCGGCGACCGGCTCCACGACCTCGACCTCCGAGGCTGGCGACGGCTCGTGCGCCGAATCGATAGGTGTCGAGTCCTCTGCTGCAGGCGCGGCAAGCTTGCCGCGCCTTGAGGTGGCGGCTCGTGCCGCGGGCGAACTCCGGTACGAGGGCACCCCGGCAACCCGCACGTGATCCAGGCCGGTGAACCGGGCGGATCCGAACGCGGCGCTGCGCGAGAAGAGGGATACCAGCGGGTGGGTGAACAGGAAGACCACAACCAGGTCGAGCAGCGTCGAAAGGCCGAGCGTGAACGCGAAGCCCCGGACCTCGCCGGCCGCGAAGTAGTACAGGGTTGCCGCGGCCAGGAAGGACACGAAGTCCGCTGACAGGATCGTGCGCCTCGCCCGGTCCCACGCGCGCGGGATGGCTACCCGAGCCGTGCGGCCCTCATGCACCTCATCCTTTATTCGTTCGAAGAACACGACGAAGGAGTCGGCCGTGATACCCACCGCGACGATGAAGCCGGCGATACCGGCGAGCGTCAGGGTGAAGCCGATGTGCTTGCCCAGGATCACCAGCATCGCGTAGGTGAGCCCACCGCTGACGATCAGCGAGGCGATCGTCACCAGACCCAGGGCGCGGTAGTAGAAGAGCGAGTACAGGATGACCAGTGCCAGCCCGATGCCGCCGGCAAGCAGGCCCGCCTTGAGTTGATCCGTGCCCAGGGTCGGCGAGATCGTGCTGTTCGTCAGCGTGGTGAAGTTCAGCGGCAGCGCACCGTACTTCAACGAGTTCGCGAAGTTGGTGGCCGTGGCCTGGGTGAACTGGCCGGTGATCGAGGTGCTGCCGGTGATCGTGCTCTGGATGGTTGCGGCCTCGGTCACGCGGCTGTCCAGCGTGTAGGCCACCAGGTTCGCGACGTCCCCTGGCTTGCTCTGCTCGTTGTGCGCAGCGGTGTAGGCCGCCCACTCCTTCTGCCCGCTCGGCTTCAGATCCAGGCTGATCGACCACGAAAGCTGTCCCTGCACCGTGCCGGGCGCGACCGCGCTGGCCGTCTTGATCTCGGTTCCTTTGACGATGACGGCGCCGAGCAGGTACTTCGAGGTGCCGTCGGTGCTGCAGGAGATCAACGGCAGCTGCGGCTGATCCAACGGCTTGAGGTTGTTGTTGTTGCACGGCCACGCGGCCAGCACCGTTTGAATCGCGTTCTGGTGGGTGGCATCCAGCGCGTTGTACGCGGTGGCGTCCTTCGGGGGGTCCTGCTTGAACTGCGAACGGTAGGCCGCCCACTGATCGACCACCTGGGTGCCGGTGCCGGCAGCGCCACTGGCCGACGCGCTCGGCGCCGGCGAGGCGGTCGAGCCGGAGGCAGCCGGCGAGGAGGTCGCCGCGCTCGGCGACGCGGCACTCGGCGTCACGCTGCCCGCCGCGCGCGGCACCACCCGGCCATGCGCCGACGGCGAGGCCGAGCCGGTTGGCTTGAGCGTCGCCGAGGGTGAGACCGTCGCGCCTGGCTTGGCTGTGCTGCTGGGCTTGGCGGTGCCGCTCGGCTTCGCTGAGCCGGACGCCGAGGGCGAGGGCGTCGCGGGCGGAGCCGCCGAGATCGGTTGGATCATCGCAGGCCGGAACTGCAGCAGGAAGGAGTTTCCGACGTCCTTCACGGCGTCGCCGTTCTTGCCCGGCACCGAGACGACGATGCGATCGCTGCCCTGGATCGCGACCTCGGCGGAGGACACCCCCAGGCCGTTGACGCGGTCGTTGATGATCTGTCGAGCCAGGTTCATCGACGCCTTGCTGGGCGTCTTGCCGTTCGCATCGGCCTTCAGAATGACCTGCGTGCCGCCCTCGAGGTCAAGGCCGAGCTTGGGCGTACGAGGCTGGTGCGGCCAGAAAACGATGCCGTACAGGACAACGAGCAATGCGAACAGTGCGGCGAGGTAGCGCCCGACGCGCAGCGTTCCGGCAGTTGGTGGCACGGAAGGTGATCTCCTTGTGTTCGAACAGCACGTACGACCCGCACAGCAGGGCGCAGGTGCTCAGCCCGCTCGGATCAGGGACCGTTGAGGCTCGGCACAGTATGACGGACGTAAGTCAGAATGACACCAGCGCCCAACGTTGCCCACCTAGGTAGCGGGTGGTCCGGGATCCACAGGGCCCTTGACATCGCCACCTGATTCGGACAAACCGGACCCTTCGCGATACTGGGCAGGAAGCTCGGCGACCTCCCGCAGCGCGGCCACCGTCCACTTGACCTCGACACCGGGCGCGATCGACAGCACAGCGGTGTCCTCAGCGGTATCGACTGCGACCACGGTCGCGTAGAGCCCCGATGTGGTCATCACCTCTGACCCGGCCCGGAGCCGATCACGGCGAGAGACAGCCGCCTGCGCCGCCCGTTCGCGGTTGCGGCGGTTGAACAGGATCAACCCGACGAACAACGCCGCCAGGATGATCAGGGGCAGAGCTTGTTTCACGACGCCAACCATTTCTTGATCGAGGTACCCGCCGGATGCCGACGGGCTCGAACTTGTGGCCAGTTTAGTTGTCGAACAGCGTTGCGCCGCCCGGCGCCGGCTGTGGAGCGGCCAGCCCGAGATGCTGCCAGGCCGCCGGAGTGGCAACCCTGCCCCGCGGCGTGCGCGCCAGCAACCCGGCACGCACCAGGAAGGGCTCCGCGACCTCTTCGACCGTTTCGATCTCTTCACCGACCGCGACAGCCAGGGTGCTGACACCCACCGGGCCGCCACCGAATCGGCGCACCAGCGCGTCCAGCACCGCTTTGTCCAGGCGGTCCAGGCCCAGCTCGTCGACGTCGTAGACGGCCAGCGCGTCGTGGGCCACCGAGGCTGTCACGATCCCATCCGCGCGCACCTCGGCAAAGTCACGCACCCGCCGCAACAGCCTGTTGGCGATGCGCGGCGTGCCGCGTGACCGGCTGGCGATCTCGGCGGCGCCGTCAGGGGTGATCTCGACCCCCAGCAGTCGAGCCGAGCGTCCGAGCACCCGCTCCAGCTCGACTGCGTCGTAGAAATCCATGTGAGCGGTGAACCCGAACCTGTCGCGCAGCGGGCCGGTCAGCAAGCCGGCCCGGGTGGTCGCACCCACCAGGGTGAAGGGTGCGAGTTCCAACGGAATGGCGGTCGCTCCAGGGCCTTTGCCCACGATGATGTCGACCCGGAAGTCTTCCATCGCCATGTACAACAGCTCTTCGGCCGGACGGGCGATCCGGTGGATCTCATCGATGAACAGGACCTCGCCCTCGCTCAGGCTGGTCAGCAGCGCGGCAAGATCGCCCGCACGCTCGATCGCCGGGCCGGACGTCAGCCGGAACGGAGCGCCGAGTTCGGCGGAGATGATCATCGCCAGGCTGGTCTTTCCCAACCCGGGCGGACCCGAGAGCAGCACATGGTCAGGAGGGCGATTACGCCGGAGCGCGCTCTCGAGCACCACCTGAAGCTGCTCGCGGACCTTCGGTTGCCCGACGAATTCCGACAGCTGTTTGGGCCGCAGGCTTGCCTCGATGTCGGTCTCGTCCACGTCGGGCAGCGGCGAGACGACATCGCGCTCCAGATTGCCGTCCATTGTTCAGCTCCGCGTCATCTCGTGCGGCCCAGCAGCTGGATGGCACGCCGCAGGATGACCGCCACCTCGGGATTGTCCGGCGACTCCGAGGCCACCGTCTCGATGGCTTCGGCCGCGTCCTTTCCCGGGAAGCCGAGCCCGGCCAGTGCGTGCAGGACCTGGTCCTTCCAGGGCGCGATCGCGGTTACGCCTGCGAGTTCGGATGGTGCGCCGTCGGAGCCGTCCAGGGAGCCGATCCGATCACGCAGCTCGACCACGATCTTCTCCGCGCCCTTGCGTCCGATGCCGGGAACCTTCACCAGCGCCGGGTAGTCGCTGCTGGCGATGGCACGGCGCACCTCTCGCGGCGGGTAAACGCCGAGAATCGTCTGCGCCAGCTTCGGTCCCACCCCGTTCGCGGTCTGCAGCAATTCGAACAGGCTGCGCTCGTCGTCGTCGGCGAAGCCGTAGAGCGTCAGCGAGTCCTCGCGAACCACCAGACTTGTCGACAGCCGGGCGCTGTCCCCCACCCGCAGCCGCGCCAGCGTTGCGGGTGAGCAGGACACCGCGAGCCCGACGCCGCCCACCTCGACCACCGCACCGTCCGGCCCGAGGGCCGCCACCCGGCCGTGCACGCTCGCGATCATCGATCCTCCATCCGTCGTGCCCCGGCCGCGGTCAGTGAGCTGCGTGCCGACGCCGCTCGCGCGAGCGCCTCATCCCGTCGGCTCACCGCGGATCCGCGCCAGATCTGGCAGATTGCCAGCGCCAGTGCATCGGCCGCGTCCGCGGGCGTCGGTCTCACCGTGAGCTTGAGGATCCGCATCACCATGGCGGTCACCTGCGCCTTGTCGGCGGTGCCCGAACCGGTGATCGCGGCCTTCACCTCAGACGGCGTGTGCAGCGCGACCCGGATGCCTTGCCGGGAAGCGGCCACCAGAGCCAGCCCCGAAGCCTGTGCGGTACCGGTGACGGTACGCAGATTCTGCTGGGCGAAGACTCGCTCGACCACCACCACGTCGGGCTCGAACTGCTCGATCGCGGCCTCGATGCCTTGCGCGATCGCGAGCAGCCGCCGGCCGAGATCCTCATCCGCCGGCGTCCGCAGCACATCGACATGGACCATCGACAGCGGACGGCCCGGCGAGCCGTCGACCACGCCGACGCCGCAGCGGGTCAGGCCTGGGTCCACGCCCAGTACACGCATCCCGCAGCTCCCTGCCCTGAGAATCGAATGAACGTTCGAGAGCTTACCGAGATGGACTTAGTCAGCCGGTGCCGACACGCCCGAAGCCTCCACGAGCCCGCCGATCCGCGGCGCCGGCCGGCCGGCCTCGGATCGGGGCAGCCAGAACCACACGATCACCGCGGCGACGAACCCGATCGCGCCGTTCGTCACGATCCCGGCCGCCAGGCTCGCCAGGCCGGTGATCGCTGACAGCAGCACCGGACCGCCACAGTTGCCGGCATCGCTCAACAGCCGCCAGATCCCGAGGAAGGAGGGCCGAGCGCCCGGCGGAGCGAGGTCGGCGCCCATCGTCGCCACCATCCCCGCGCCGATCCCGTTGCCGAAACCGAGGGTCAGCGCGGGTACCAGCAGCGTCAGGAAGCTGGAACTGAGCGGAAGCAGGATGAGCGAGAGGCCCATCAGCAGCATCGAGGGCAGGACGACCCACTGGCGACCACGCTGGTCCATTAACTTGCCGGCCGGATAGAAGACGAGCATGTCGACCGCACCGGACAGCCCGTAGATGAGCGAGGTGGCCGACGGGCTGAGCTGCAGGTGCTCGGCCCACAGCGGTATGACGACCTGCCGTGAGGAGCGCACCGCGCTGATCAGCAGGATGCCGATGCCGACCGTCAGGAAGACCCGGCGATGCGAGCGCAGCACGGTGCGGATGGACGTCGTCTTCGGCGCGTCGCCCGGGGCCGGGTGGGTCGCCACCAGGTTCGTGGAGAAGACCGCGATGAGACCGGCGATCACCGCGGCGGCGCAGGCGACCAGGTAGGCGGCCCTGATACCGGACAGGCTGATCACCAGCGCTCCGACGAACGGGCCGATGAACAGCCCGATACGCGCGGTGCCGCCGAGCGTCGACAGTGCCCTGGCACGCAGGTGCAGCGGCACCGACTCGGTGAGATAGGTCTGGCGCGCCAGCAGGAAAACCGCGTTGGCCAGCCCGATCATGAGCATCGCCAGGCCGAGCACGGCGACGTTCGGAGCAGCAAGTGCCACCAGCATGGCCACCGCGCTGATCGCACCCGCACCGATGATCGCGGCCCGCTCGCCGTAACGGGTGGTGATATAGGCGGAGGGGACGTTGCTGATCAAGGAGCCGACGCCGATCAGGGCCACCACGACGGACGCGGTCGCGACGCTAGCCCCGAGATCGCGCGCGGTGAGCGCGACCACTGGCAGCACGGCGCCCTCGGCGACGCCGAACATCAGGGCGGGGCCGAAGGCCGAGACGAGGATCGGACGTAGGCTGTACTGCTGGTCAGCCAACTCCGTCATCGCGGGACTATCTCCGATCATCCAGGGATCGACCTCGGCCAAGAGTCAACTCGAACAGCCTAAACTCCAGCTTTGCCGACGAAGGCGGGGAGTGCCGCACCTGCCTCACTACCTCGCCTGCCTCACTACCTCGCCTGCCTCACTACGATGGACCGGTGCCGACGCCCGGGAACTGCCGCCGATGACGATGCCCTACCTGCCGCGCCGCTCCCGGATCCGGCCAAGCCCGATCTTCCTCGGCGTCCTAGCGCTCGCCCTGCTGAGCGGCGGGTACGTCTGGCAGGCGCAGGACGCCACCAAGGCCAACCGCGCGCTGGCCTTCGTCTTCGTGATCGCTGCCTGGATCGTGACGCTGTGCCTGCATGAGTTCGCGCACGCCTACCTCGCCTGGCGCTTCGGCGACCGCGATGTCGAGGCACGCGGGTACCTGACGCTGAACCCGCTGAAGTACACCCATCCGGTGCTGTCCATCCTGCTTCCCGTGGTGTTCATCGCGATGGGCGGGATCGGGCTTCCGGGTGGAGCGGTGTACGTGCACACCCACATGTTCCGCTCGCGGTTTCAGAAGGCGGCGGTGTCCCTGTCCGGCCCGGCGATGAACCTGGTTGCGGCGGTCCTGCTGCTCGCCGCCTTCAAGGCCTGGTCGAGCAACGCCCACTCGATCTTCTGGCTGGCCGTGGGCTTCCTGGCATTTCTCCAGGTCACGGCTACGGTATTGAACCTCTTGCCGATACCGGGCCTGGACGGCTACGGCGCCCTCGAGCCGTACCTCAAGCCGGAGACGCAGCGCTCCTTCGAGCAGTTCAAGGCGTTCGGCATGCTCGCGGTGTTCGCGCTGCTGACCGTTCCGCAGCTGAACCGGATCTTCTTCGACGCCGTGTACTGGCTCTTCGAGCTTTCGGGTGTCTCGAGCATCAACGCCAGCATCGGCAACTCGCTGGTCCGGTTCTGGCAACTCTGAGCAGGAAGTGCCACGCGAGTGATCGACACCGGGCGGTCCCGGACGCTAGATCGGGCTAGCCGACGGCTTCCATGACGTCGTCGGACACGTCGAAGTTGGCGTAGACGTTCTGGACGTTGTCGGAGTCCTCGAGCGCGTCGATCAGCTTGAACACCTTGCGGGCGCCCTCTTCGTCCAGCGGCACCTGAACGCTCGGCAGGAACGAGGAATCGGCGGAGTCGTAGTCGATGCCGGCGTCCTGCAGAGCGGTACGGACGGCGACGAGATCCGTCGCCTCGCTGATCACCTCGAACGAGTCGCCGAGATCGTTGACCTCCTCAGCTCCGGCCTCGAGCACCGCAAGCAAGACATCGTCTTCGCTGAGGTCGTTCTTGGGCACGATCACGACGCCCTTGCGGGTGAAGAGGTAGGACACCGACCCGGGGTCGGCCATGTTGCCGCCGTTGCGGGTCATCGCGGTGCGGACCTCGCTGGCGGCGCGGTTGCGGTTGTCGGTGAGGCATTCGATCAGCACCGCCACCCCGGACGGGCCGTAGCCCTCGTACATGATGGTTTCCCAGTCCGCCCCGCCGGCCTCAGCGCCCGAGCCACGCTTGACCGCGCGCTCGATGTTGTCCAGCGGGACCGAGGACTTGCGGGCCTTCTGGATCGCGTCGTACAGCGTCGGGTTGCCGTCCGGATCGCCGCCGCCGGTGCGCGCCGCGACCTCGATGTTCTTGATCAGCTTCGCGAAGAGCTTGCCGCGCTTGGCGTCAATGCCCGCCTTCTTGTGCTTGGTGGTAGCCCACTTGGAATGACCGCTCATGGCTGGGACCTGCTTTTCCGCTGCTCGTTCATGCGGCTCCACCCTCTCTCGATGACACGGCTGCGGCGCCGGGGACGCCCTCGCGCACCATCGTGACGAAATACTCGTGCACCCGTGCATCACCCGTCAGTTCGGGGTGGAACGAGGTGGCCAGCAGGTGCTGCTGGCGAATCGCAACGATCCTACCCGTGGCCGGGCCGGACTCGACGCGCCCGAGCACCTGAGCCTGCTCGCCCACCTCTTCCACCCACGGCGCGCGGATGAACACGGCCACCACGGCACCACCGTCGATCCCGGCAACGGTTACCGGCTCTTCGAAGGACTCGATCTGGCGGCCGAAGGCGTTGCGCCGCACCGTCATGTCGATGCCGCCGAAGGTGGTCTGATCCGGCGTGCCGTCCAGGATCCGGTCCGCGAGCAGGATCATGCCCGCGCACGAGCCGTAGGTGGGCAGGCCACCGGCGATCCGGTCGTGCAGCGGCCCGAACAGGTCGAAGTGACGCGCCAGCTTGACGATGGTGGTGGACTCGCCACCGGGAATCACCAGGCCGTCCACCGCGGCGAGTTCGCGCTCCCGGCGTACCGGCATCGCCCTGGCGCCCACCGAGGTCAGCATCGCCAGGTGCTCTCGCACGTCGCCCTGCAGGGCGAGCACGCCGATCACGGGGGCAGCACTCATGGCTTGTCGGTCAGTTCCTCGGCGGGCGGGGCGCTCAGGAAGCCGCGCGGCGCGGCAACACCAACGAGGCGAGCAGCTCGTCGGTGGCCCGCGCGATCGTGTCGACCGCCGCCTCGAATGCCTCGGTGTTCGCCTTCGACGGGCTGCGCATACCGGCGACCTTGCGGACGTACTGCAACGCCGCCGCCCGCGAGTCCTCGCTGGTGGGTTCCTCGGTGTAGGGCGGGCGCAAGGTCTTGATGCTGCGGCACATGGCTACCTACCAGCCGCGCTCTGCGAGGCGGTGTGGCTGCGGGATCTCTTCGACGTTGATGCCGACCATCGCCTCGCCCAATCCGCGCGAGACCTTGGCCAGCACGTCGGGATCGTCGTAGAACGTGGTGGCCTTCACGATCGCCTCGGCGCGCTGAGCGGGATTGCCGGACTTGAAGATGCCCGAGCCGACGAAGACGCCCTCGGCACCGAGCTGCATCATCATGGCCGCGTCCGCGGGGGTTGCGATGCCGCCGGCGGTGAACATGACGACCGGCAGCTTGCCCGTCCGGGCCACCTCCACGACCAGGTCATAGGGCGCCTGAAGCTCCTTGGCCGCCACGAACAGCTCGTCGGGCGAGAGGGAGGTCAGCCGGCGGATCTCGCCGCGGATCGTCCGCATGTGGGTGGTGGCGTTGGAGACGTCGCCGGTGCCGGCCTCGCCCTTGGAACGGATCATCGCGGCGCCCTCGGTGATCCGGCGCAACGCCTCACCCAGGTTGGTGGCTCCGCACACGAACGGCACCGTGAACTGCCACTTGTCGATGTGGTTGGCGTAGTCGGCCGGCGTCAGCACCTCGGACTCGTCGACGTAGTCAACGCCTAGCGCCTGCAGAACCTGCGCCTCGACGAAGTGGCCGATCCGGGCCTTGGCCATCACCGGGATGGACACCGTCGAGATGATCCCGTCGATCATGTCCGGATCACTCATCCGGGACACGCCACCCTGGGCGCGGATATCCGCCGGCACCCGCTCCAGCGCCATCACCGCCACGGCCCCAGCATCCTCGGCGATCTTGGCCTGCTCGGGCGTGACCACATCCATGATCACGCCGCCCTTGAGCATCTCGGCCATGCCACGCTTTACCCGAGCGGTCCCGATGGTGTGCTCCGGCTGCCCGCTGCGCGTCCCGGCGGCCTCGCCGTACTCAGAAGTCATGCCTAGATTCTACTTCCGTGGCGAGGCGTTTCAGACCGGTGCGCCGTTGGTGGCCAGCACGACGTAGGCCCCGCCGGGTGCGAAGAGCATCGGCTTGCCGTCCGGCCCCCGGAAGGTGGTCGCCGAGGAGGCGTTCGGGCGGCTCCAGGTCCCCACGATGCGCTTTCCGTTGCGGAACAGAACGGCCTTGCCACGTCCGATCGAATGGGTGAACTGAGACGGGTTGCCCATGACGTCGACGTCATTCGGATTCGTGGTGACCGCGCAGAGCTGGACCAGGACGTTGGTGGTAGCGGCCTGGTTTCCGTCGGAGTAGACCACCCGTTGGCCGGCGATGGTCCGCACGTAGCGGTTGAGGCGGGCGTCCCAGACGAAGGAGACGCCGGTGCTCCCGACGACGGTGTTGACCGCTCCGATCGATTTCGCGCTGGCCAGCAGTGGGTACTTCGCCGACCAGGTGAACCCGACGTTCTTGGACGGGCCGGTCTTGGCCGACGCGGCCATCTGCGCGAGATTGGCCGTGAGGTTGTAGGGCGCGGGCCGGTTGTTGTCGCGACCGAAGCCGGCAGCCCCGCGGTCGTTGATGATGCCCTTGACGATGGAGTGGTCCAGCGTGGTGAGCGAGTCTCCCCCGCCGCCGGAAGCGACCAGGTGGATCGGGCCGTACTGGCTCAGCAGTTCCGCGTCGCTGGCTCGCACGCTGCGGACCGGTTCGACGGTCGGCTTGTGGGTGCCGAACACCGCGACCAGCCGGGTCAGGCCACCCTCGGCCTGCTCGATGTAGACCACGTCGGCCTGACTGAGGCCGACCGAGGGACGCCCGTTCTCGGTGTCGTCGATCTTCACCGCGAGCACCGGCCCCGCGGGCGGCTTGCCCAGTCCGGTCAGCGGGTTGACCGGCGCCGGGGCCGGCTTCTTGGCCGGGGTCGGCTTGGGAGTCGGCTTGGCCGACGCGGAGGGGCTCGGCGTGCTCGACGGCTGCGCGGTGACCTTCTTCGTATCGTTGCCACTGAGTGCGATCACGCTCACCGTGCCGACTACCAGGACCGCGATCACGCCCCCACCGATCAGCGCGGTTCGTTTGGATGGGCGGGCAATCATCTATGTGTGCTCCTCATGCGGTTGTGCCTTCGGGGGTCTGGCGTGCTGCCGTGCTGCCGTCAGGGCTCTGCTGCGCGGCCTTGACCGTTGGTGCGGCGAACAGGCTGCTGTCGTCGATGTCGAAGTACTGCGGGAGTTCACGGTGGCCGGCCAGGTGCAACAGCCGGGGCATCCTCCGCGATCGCAGGGTACGGGTGTCACGAACCGCGTCATTGAAGAATCGCCGGGCGATCAGCACCCTGGTCGCCGCCTCCGACAGCTCGGTGACGGCGTCGGCCGGCAGCTGCTCACGATGTTCGCCCAGCTCGGCGATGGCACGCCCGACCCGGTTCTCCGCGGTCCGTCGCTGGTGTTGCGGTGCGGTCAGCGCCGCGCGGGCCACCGCCGCCAGCTCGGCCCCGAATTCTCCCGGCACGCCCGAACCGCCCACCTCAGCCAGATAGAGCAGGGCGGCGGATCGGCGCACCAGCTCGGCGTCCAGCGCTGCCTGTACCGCGTCGACGCGCGCGTGCAGCCGGTCCAGGCGGGTCAGGGTAAAGGTGACCCAGACGGTGAGCACGATCGCCACGACGACGGCAGCGACGAGCCAGCCGACCGACAACATGACTACAGAGCCTAGGACAGGCCCCCGCGGACGCTCGAACGGCTCAGCTCACGGCGCCCGCGATGGCGATCTCGTACACCCGGACGATCTGGGTGGCGACGACCGTCCAGTCATAGGGGCGGACGACCTCGGCGCTGGCCTCGGCGAGCTGTCCACGCAGCGCGGCATCCGACAGCACCGTCTCCAGCGCTCTGGCGAGCCCCGCCGCATCGCGGTTGCCGAACAACACCCCTGCTCTGCCGTCATCGAGCACCCGGCGGAACGCATCGAGGTCGCTGGCGACGATCGGGGTCCGGGCCGACATCGCCTCCAGCAGGATGATGCCGAAGCTCTCGCCGCCGG
This sequence comes from Pseudonocardiales bacterium, assembly GCA_030840285.1. GTDB lineage: Bacteria > Actinomycetota > Actinomycetes > Mycobacteriales > Jatrophihabitantaceae > Jatrophihabitans_A. The sequence continues at coordinate 1,413 of JAVEES010000193.1, read as the reverse complement.
TGTTGGGAGCGACGTAGACATCGACGCTGCGCAGCATCCGCGCCTTGTCTGCCTCCGAGACCATCCCGAGCATCACCACCGATTTCGCGAGCGAGTCGGGCAACTCCTCGATGAAGGCCTCCTCGTTGCCGCGCCCGGCGACCAGCAGCTGCAGTTCAGGCCGGGTCTGGACCAGCTGCTCGAGGGCCTGGAGTAGCACCATCATGCCCTTGCGAGTCTCGTCGTAGCGCCCGATGAAGCCGATGGTGCCGCCGTTGTCAGGATCGCGCGGATAGCCGGGCAAGGGCTCGGCGTCGGCATAGGCGGCGACGGCGACGCCGTTCGGGATCACCACGGCGTCGGCGCCCAGGTGCACCATGATCATCTTGCGGGCCGCCTGGGACACCGCGATCCGGCCCGAAAGCCGCTCCAGGATCGCCTGGACGGCGCTGTCGAAGATCTGCAGAAAGCGTGAGCGGGTAGAGGACGAGTGGAAGGTGGCCACCAGCGGGGCATCGGCGAGCAGCACCGTCAGCAGCGACAGGCTCGGCGGTGCCGGTTCGTGCACGTGGACGACATCGAAGTCGCCGTCCCGCAGCCAGCGCCGGACCCGGGTCGCTGAGACCAGCCCGAACTGCAGGCGCGCCACCGAGCCGTTGTACGGGATCGGCACCGCCTTGCCCGCCGCCACCACGTAGCCGGGCAGACCCGGGGCATCCTCTTCCCCGGGAGCGAGGACCGAGACCTGATGGCCCAGCCGGATCAGGGTTTCGGCAAGGTCGCGGACATGGGCCTGCACACCGCCAGGGATATCCCACGAATAGGGGCACACGATGCCGATCCGCATGGCTCAGCGTCCCCCGGCGGAGTTGCGCGAGTGATCATCGAGTAGGCCGGTCGGCGGGCCGACATCGACGGCGGCCAGCCGCGCCTGGTCGAGATCGGCCAACCACAGCCGCTGCAGCATGTGCCAATCCTGCGGGTATTGCGCGATCCGCCGCGCGAAGACGTCGGCAAGGGCCTGGGTGCCGGTGTGCAGCTTCGTCCGGAGATTTCCCTCGCCCAGATCGATCGGCGGCCCGATGTGCTGGCCCCAGCCCGCACCCCTGAAGTACAGATGCGCGGACAGCAGAGCCGCCCCGGTGGTAGCGGCGAGCAGGGACGGGCCCGCGGGCATCCTGGCGCGCTCACCGAAGAAGTCGACCTCGATGCCGTTGCGCGACAGGTCCCGATCGGCAACCAGGCACACCACTCCGCCGTCGGCGAGCCGCTTCTTCAGCAGCTCGAGCGGGGGTTGCGGACCTCCGGTGAGAGCGAGGACCTCCATCCCGAGGCTCTGCCGGTAGGCCAGGAACTGATCGAACAGGGTTTCGGGTTTGAGGCGCTCGGCGACCGTGGTGAACCGGTGACCATGGCGTACCAGCCAGAGCCCGG
>JAVEES010000191.1 GCA_030840285.1 Pseudonocardiales bacterium | reverse complement strand
GCCCGATGAGCGCCACCGCCGGCGGTCTGAAGACCTCGGCCGCCTAGGTAGGGATCGATGGTGCGGCGGCGGAGGCCGGACGGCCGCCGCCGCCGCCGTCTTCGACCCGGCCTCAGGGGAAGTGATCGCGGTCGCGCCCGCTAGAAAGGGTGGGCATGGCCGACCCCGCCGACTTCGCCGATCAGGCGATGGAGTTCATGCCATCGCTCTACTCCGCGGCGCTGCGTATGACCCGCAATCCGTCCGACGCCGAGGACCTCGTGCAAGAGACCTTCGTCAAGGCTTTCGCGGCCTTCCACCAGTTCCAGGAAGGCACCAATCTCAAGGCCTGGCTCTACCGCATCCTGACCAACAGCTTTATCAACACGTACCGGAAGAAGCAGCGCGAACCGCAGAAGTCCAGTTCGGAGAACATCGAGGACTGGCAGCTCGCGGCGGCTGAATCCCACACCTCCTCGGGCCTGCGCTCGGCCGAGATGGAGGCGCTGGACCACTTGCCGGACTCCGACGTCAAGGACGCCCTGCAGGCGCTGCCGGAGGAATTCCGGCTGGCCGTGTATCTGGCCGACGTCGAGGGATTCGCGTACAAAGAGATCGCCGAGATCATGGACACACCGATCGGGACGGTCATGTCACGGTTGCACCGCGGTCGCAAACAACTTCAGGTGATGCTCGCCGACTACGCCAAGGATCGCGGCCTGGTGAAGTCCGGATCGAGTGAGGGGGAACGGTCATCATGAGCATGGGCTTCGGTCCCGGCGGCATGGACTGCGATGAGGTCCTTGCCGACGTCTATCTCTATCTGGACGACGAATCGGATCCGGAGGTTCGCCAGCGTATCCGGGCTCATCTGGATGACTGCGCCCCGTGCCTGCGGCAGTTCGGTCTCGAGCAGGACGTCAAATCACTCGTCGCGCGCTGTTGCGGCGGCGACATCGCCCCGGATCGGCTGAAGTCCAGCATCCGGTTCCGACTCGCCGAGGCGGTCATCGAGACCACCCACGTCGAGTACCGCGCCGACTGAAAACCCGCCAATCGCAAGACGAAGCCCGCCAGCAGCTCGGCTGTGGCGGGCTTCGCCGTACTGTCGCCCTCCGGTCAGGCTCGGGCAGCGCCTGGTTCAGGCAACCCGCCGGCCGTTCCGGGCACCGGTCGCACGGCTGGCACCGAGTCGGAGTAGTAGTCGGCCGGTGCGGTCGCGTCCTCGCCGGTAGGCACGTGCGCGGCGCGCAGGATGAGAGTGAGCACCACCGACACGATCACGTTCAACACGAGTGCGCTCAAGCCGATGTAAACGGTCGTGTGGGTAAAGGGAAACTTCGCCAGCGAACCGCCGAAGTGGGCGGTCGCGGCTGACTTCTGGTGATACGCCGCCACCGTCCCGTAGACCATTCCGACGGCCCAGCCCGCCAGCAGCGCCCATCGATGCAACCAGCGGGTATAGAGCCCGGCAACGATCGCCACGATGGTCTGCAGGATCCACACTCCGCCCAGCAGTTGGAAGTTGATGGCGTTCTGCTTGTCCAGCGAGAGCACGAACAGCAGGGCGCCGAACTTCACTATCAGCGAAACGATCTTGGACACCGTCGACTCCTCGTGAGGGGTCGCATCGGGCTTGAAGTACTCGCGGTAGATGTTGCGGGTGAACAGGTTCGCAGCGGCGATCGACATGATCGCGGCCGGCACCAGGGCGCCGATGGCGATCGCGGCGAAGGCCACTCCGGCGAACCAACTCGGGAACGCGTCATGGAAGAAATGCGGCACGGCCAGCTGAGCGTTCGGCTTGCCGTCGGCCCCGATCACCTTTGTCTTCGCGGCGATCGCGGCGTAACCCAGCAGAGCCAGCAGGCCCAGCATCAGCGAGTAGACCGGCAGGATCGCGGCGTTGCGCCTGATGACGTTACGGCTCTTGCCCGAGAGCACCGCGGTCATCGAGTGCGGGTACATGAACAGCGCCAAGGCAGAGCCGAAGGCCAGTGACGAGTAGGCCCAATAGGTCTTGGAGTTCGGGATGAAGACCCCGGTCGCCGCACCCTTGGGCGTTTTGGTGCTCATCTTCGTCTCGGCAGCCTTGAACATGTCGCCGAAGCCGATCTTGATACCGACGTAGACGATGGCCACCACGATGACCAGGTAGATCAGCGTGTCCTTGACGAAAGCGATCAGAGCGGGCGCGCGCAGACCCGAGGAGTACGTGTAGGCAGCCAGCACGGCGAACGCAATGAACAGCGGCAGGTCCTTGAGGAGCACGTTGCTGCTGCCGCCCAGACCGAGCGTGTCGAGCACGGCCTGGATGCCTACCAGTTGAAGCGCGATGTAGGGCATCGTTGCGAGGATGCCGGTGACCGCAACGGCAAGGGACAATCCGCGGGAGCCGTAGCGGCCGCGCACAAAGTCCGCCGGCGTCACGTATCCGTTGCGATGAGCGACGGACCACAGCCTCGGCATAAAAATGAAGATCAGCGGGTAGACGACGATCGTGTACGGCACGGCAAAGAATCCACTCACGGCTCCCGTTGCGAACATCGCCGCCGGAACCGCGACGAACGTGTACGCCGTGTAGAGATCACCGCCGAGCAGGAACCAGGTGATGATCGTGCCGAAGACGCGCCCGCCCAGCCCCCATTCATCCAGCGAGTGCATCGATTCCGGGCGTCGCCATTTCGCCGCCATGAATCCGCCGACCGTGACGATGACGAAGAAGATCAGCAGGACCGTGAGCGCAACGCCGTCGACCTTGGTGCCGCTGCCAGCGGCCACCACGCTCATCGCTGATCACGACCCTCGCGTCGTGCCCGCTCGATGAGGACGTAGGCCAGGTAGGTGAAGCTGGCGGCGAGGAACACCCAGAGGAGTTGGTACCAGTAGAAGAAGGGGAATCCCCATAGCTCAGGGCCCTTCTTCGCGTAGATGGGAACGATGAGCAGCGCCAGGATCGGGATCGCGAGCAGCACACCTGCTGCGACTGCGACTCCGGTGGGTAGCGGGCGCGGGGTGTTGTCAGGCATCGAATACTCCCGTCCGGTCGACCGGGGAAATCTATTCCCCAACGTGTGATTATGGCGTTCGTGAGGCGGTGTGTCATTGATCCTGTTCGCCCAGCTTGGGCACGAACCTGTATCGATCAGTGAGGCCCCCGCCGGGTTCCTCCGGCCTTGTGGGACGCTGGGCACAATATGTCAGCCCTGTCCGACCTCCTGGCCAGTCACACCCAGCTCGATCCTGACCAGACGGCGCACCTTCAGCGTCTGGTTGCCGAGTGGCAGCTGCTGTCGGATCTGTCTTTCGCGGACCTGTTGCTGTGGGTGCCGGTGGCTGAGTCCGCCGACGGCACCGAGTTCTTGTGCGCTGCCCAGTGCCGTCCGACCACTGGCCCGACGGCCTATCTCTTCGATCGCGTGGGGGAGCGGTTGTCGGGGGCGAAGGCCGCCTCCCTGGGTGTTGCGCTAGCCGAGGCCAGGATCTTCCGGGAGTCCGATCCTGATTGGGAGGGCGACACGCCGATCCGGCGGGAGGCCATCCCGATCCTGTTCGACGGCAAGCCGGTGGCGGTGCTCGGTCGAGATTCCAACCTCACCAGCGTCCGGAGCCCGAGCCAGCTGGAGCTGGCCTACCTGCAGAGTGCGGCAGATCTTGCCTCGATGGTCGCGGCCGGGGCCTTTCCGGGTCCGGCCGGCGACCGGGAAGAAGCAGCGGGTCCTCGTGTCGGCGACGGGATGATCCGGGTGGACAGCGCGGGCCGGGTGCTCTACGCCAGCCCGAACGGCTCGTCGGCATTCCGGCGACTGGGGTTCACCGGCAACCTGCTGGGCTCCTCGCTCTCGGCGGCGGTCGCACAGCTCGCCCGCAACCCCTTCGATGCCGCAGACCTCGAAGAGATGATGGCCGAGGCGCTGGGTGGCGAGCATCCGTTCTCGCGTGAAGTGGATTCCGGTGGAGCGATCGTCCAGTTCCGGGCCATTCCGCTGCATCCACGAGGTGAGTCCCTCGGCGCCCTGGTGCTGCTCCAGGACGTCACCGAGCTCAGGCGCAGGGACCGCCAGATCATGAGCA
>JAVEES010000190.1 GCA_030840285.1 Pseudonocardiales bacterium | reverse complement strand
GAGCCGAGACGCGGGCAGGCCGTCGATGAGCCCGAAGTATCAGAACGCCCGGTGCCGGCCAGCGGCTCGACCGCTGCCGAGCGCGCGGCTGCCCGGCGAGCGGCACAAAAGGCCAAGAGCGACGAGGACGCGAGGGGGAGCCGTCGATGAGCATCTTCAGCAAGCTGTATCGAGGCGAGACCCGCTTCGACTTCATCGGTACCCGCCGCAGGTGGTATGCCGCAAGCGCGCTGCTCATCGTGATCTGCATTCTCAGCATCGCGTTCCGCGGATTCAACGTGAGCATCGATTTCAAGGGCGGTACCCAGTTCCAGCTGCCCAAGGGCGCGAACGTCACCGTGACCTCCGCGCAGAATGCGATGCAGAGTGCGGGACAGACGCCCGAAGGTGCTGCCCAGCAGGTCGGGTCCGGCAGTAACAGCCAGATCATCATCAAGACGAAGGAACTGAGCCAGCAGGAGCAGTCCGATGTCGTCGCCAAGATGGCGACTGCCCTGAAGATCAACAAGTCTGACATCACCATCGACTCGGTGTCCTCGACCTGGGGCAGCGAGATCACCACGAAGGCCGTCCAGGGCCTGATCGCCTTCCTGATCTTCGTGTTCATCTACATCGCGGTCAGGTATGAGTGGCGGATGGGTGTCGGCGCGCTCGTCGCCCTGCTGCACGACATGATCATCTCCGCCGGCATCTACTCGATCGTCGGGTTCGAACTGACCCCGTCCACCATCGTCGGGCTGCTGACCATCCTCGGTTTCTCGCTGTACGACACCGTCGTGGTGTTCGACAAGGTGAACGAGAACGCCAAGGACCTCGGCGCCACGGCTCGGATGACGTACGGCGAGGCAGCCAACCTGGCCGTGAACCAGACGCTGATGCGCTCGATCAACACCTCCCTCATCTCGCTGCTGCCAGTGGCCGGGCTGCTGTTCGTGGGCGCCGGGCTGCTCGGTGTCGGCACGATCAAGGACCTGGCGCTGATCCTGTTCATCGGGCTGGCCGTCGGCGCGTACTCCTCGCTGTTCCTCGCAACGCCGATCGTCGTCGAGCTGAAGGAGCGCCAGCCGGAGAACAAGATCTTGGCCAAGCGAGTCCAGGCCAAGCGCGCGAACGCGGCGAGGACCGGCGATCCCGCGCTGGCGACCGCGGCGGCTGCCACCGCTCCTCGAGTGGCCGGCGTACCGGCGCCGGCGCCCCGGCCCGGTGCCCGCCCGGTGCGCAAGGCCCGCAAGCGCCCATGAGTTCCCCAGGCACCGAGGCTTCCCCGAGCCTTGCCGAGATCATCCGCGCCCAGTTGCGTGACGTGCCGGACTTTCCGCAGCCCGGGGTGCTCTTCAAGGACATCGCGCCGCTGCTTGCCGACGCAGCCGCGTTCAACGCCTGCATCGACGCCTTCGCCGACCTGCCCGCCGCCTACGAGGCGGATCTGGTAGCCGGCGTCGAGGCACGAGGGTTCGTGGTCGCGGCAGCGCTCGCACGGGCCGTGGACGCGGGCGTGGTGCCCGTGCGCAAGGCCGGCAAGCTGCCGCCACCGACGGTGAGCGCCAGTTACCAGCTGGAGTACGGCAGTGCCGAGATCGAGGTTCCGCTCGGGTTGCTCGAAGGCAAGCGGGTCTATCTGGTCGACGACGTGCTGGCGACCGGCGGGACACTCGCCGCGACCATCGAGCTGCTGTCCAGGGCCGGCGCCGAGGTAACCGGCGTGGGCGTTCTGATCGAACTGTCCTTCCTCGACGGGCGAAGCCGGATCACCGGCGACGAGCACGCGGAACTCACCGCGCTGCTCACCATCTGAGCCCGTTCGAGCACGGCGCTTCCCCGGACTGCATAGACTGGAAGCGTAATCACCCCAGGGCGGTAACGGCCGCATCGTGTCGGGAGGACTGCGCTGACGACAGAGGCAACCAACACTCCGGCTTCGGAACAGGCGAAGCCGGACGAGGCCGCGCGCGCCGGCGTGCGGCCGGCGACGGCTGCGGCGCCCCGGGCGACCGCCTCCGAAGATGCCCTCGAGTCGCGATCGGTCGCGCCATCAGCCTCGTCAACCCGCCCAGTTGCGCCACCCCGGCCGGCGTCGAGCAGCGAAGCGGCCGCCAGCGGCGCGCATCGCCGCCGGATCCGCGACCGGGTAGCGCGACGCATCGTGGTGCCGCAGCGCCCGGCCACCGTCAAGCCCGTTCTCGAACCCCTGCTGGCGGTACACCGGGCCGCGCACCCGAAGGTCGACGCCAAACTCCTGCAGCGTGGCTATGACCTGGCGGAGGAGCGGCACCGGGGTCAGCTCCGCAAGTCCGGCGATCCCTACATCACTCATCCGCTTGCCGTGGCGACGATCCTTGCCGAGCTCGGTATGGACACCACCACGCTCGTCGCCGCGCTGCTGCACGACACCGTCGAGGACACCGGCCTGACGACCGAGGAACTCACCGCCGACTTCGGCGCGGAGGTCGGCCACCTCGTCGAGGGCGTCACCAAGCTCGACAAGGTCAAGTTCGGCGAGGCGGCCGAGGCCGAGACGATTCGCAAGATGATCGTCGCGATGGCCCGGGACCCTCGGGTGCTCGTCATCAAGCTGGCCGACCGGCTGCACAACATGCGCACGCTGCGGTTCCTGCCGCCGGCCAAGCAGGAGCGCAAGGCCCGCGAAACGCTCGAGGTGCTCGCTCCGCTGGCGCACCGGCTCGGGATGAACACCGTCAAGTGGGAGCTGGAGGATCTGGCATTCGCGACGCTGTATCCCAAGCGCTACGACGAGATCGTCCGGCTGGTCGCCGAGCGAGCCCCGCAGCGCGACGTCTATCTGAATCAGGTCATCGAGCGGGTCAAGGCGGATCTTCGGGACGGTGGCATCAACGCCGAGGTCTACGGCCGGCCGAAGCATTACTACTCGATCTATCAGAAGATGATCGTCCGGGGTCGCGAGTTCACCGACATCTACGACCTGGTCGGCATCCGCGTGCTCGTCGACTCCGAGCGTGACTGCTACGGCACCCTCGGCGTCATCCACGCGAACTGGCAGCCGGTGCCAGGCCGCTTCAAGGACTTCATCGCAATGCCGAAGTTCAACATGTACCAGTCGCTGCACACCACGGTGATCGGACCTGGCGGCAAGCCGGTCGAACTGCAGATCCGCACCCAGGCAATGCACCGGACGGCCGAGTACGGCATCGCCGCGCACTGGAAGTACAAGGAGGTCGGCGGGGCACCGGCCACCCCCGCGGCGGTCAGCGATGAGATGGGCTGGCTGCGTCAACTGCTCGACTGGCAGCGAGAGGCGCAGGAGCCCGGCGAATTCCTCGACACCCTGCGCTTTGACCTCGGCGCCCGCGAGGTCTACGTCTTCACCCCGAAGGGTGACGTGGTCGGGCTGCCCGCCGGATCGACGCCGGTCGACTTCGCGTACGCGGTGCACACCGATGTCGGCCACCGCTGTATCGGCGCCCGCGTCAACGGCAAGCTGGTCGCGCTGGAGACCAAACTCGATCACGGCGACACCATCGAGGTCTTCACGTCCAAGTCCGAGGGTGCGGGGCCGTCGCGGGACTGGCTCTCCTTCGTCGCCTCGCCCCGGGCGAAGACGAAGATCCGCCAGTGGTTCGCCAAGGAGCGCCGCGAGGACGCCGTCGAGGCCGGCAAGACCGCGCTGACCCGTGCCATGCGCAAGTCCTCGTTGCCGATGCAGCGACTGCTCGGTGGCGATCAGCTGGTGACCATCGCTCGTGAGATGCACCTGACCGACATCACCGCGCTCTACGTCGCGGTCGGCGAGGGCCACGTGTCGGCACAGTCGGTCGTTCAGAAGCTGGTGGCCTCGCTCGGGGGCGTCGAGGGGGCCATCGAGGATCTTGCCGAAACCGAGATCCCGACCCGTCCGCAGAGCACCAGGCGAACCGGCGGCAACGCCGGAATCATGGTGTCGGGGATGTCGGACGTCTGGGTGAAGCTGGCACGCTGCTGTACCCCGGTGCCAGGGGATGAGATCCTCGGTTTCATCACTCGCGGCGGCGGCGTGTCGGTACACCGGCGCACCTGCACGAACGCCGATTCCCTGCTCAAGCAGGAGGATCGGCTCGTCGAGGTCGAGTGGGCGCCGTCCGCGGATTCGGTGTTCGTGGTGTCCATCCAGGTGGAGGCTCTGGATCGGCACCGGCTGCTGTCCGACGTCTCGCGAGTGCTGTCCGACGAGCGGGTCAATATCCTGTCCGCCTCGGTGACCACCAACCGCGACCGGGTGGCGGTATCACGGTTCACCTTCGAGCTTGCCGAAGCCAAGCACCTCGGCCACCTGCTGCGAACCGTGCGCAACGTCGAGGGCGTCTACGACGTCTACCGGGTACACGCGGCCAACTAGCCGCCCACTCGGCCCGTCGCCCGCCCCGCCCCCGCTCGCTCCTCGTCCCGCCCCATTTGGTGATCAACTCGCGTCTGGTGTCGCTATAACAGCACCAAACGCGAGTTGATCACGGGATGTCCGGGCGCGAGTTGATCACGGAACATGTGGGCGTGGGTTGGGCGGCTATGCCTTGATCGTCACGGTCTTGAAGATGAGGTCGATGTTCGGACGTCCGCCGCCGGCCTGGTTCGAACCGTCATCGCCGCCGGTGGCAACCTTCTGCAGCAGGTTGAGCCCGCCGGTGACGTGCCCGATCACGGTGTAGTTCTTGCCGAGGCTGCTGGAGGAATCCTTCGTGATGAAGAAGAACTGGCTGCCGTTGGTGTTGGGACCGGAATTCGCCATCGCCAGCGTGCCCTCGGTGTACTTGGCCGCCGCGAGGTTCTCGTCCTTGGTCGTATAGGACGGCCCGCCGCTGGTCGTTCCGGACGGATCGCCGCACTGCACGACGAA
>JAVEES010000085.1 GCA_030840285.1 Pseudonocardiales bacterium | reverse complement strand
TCGAACAGGCCCATGACGCCCTCGACCACGGCGATGTCCGCGGCGGCGGCGGCGTGCAGGAACAGGGGGGCGACGAGCTCCTCCCCCGCCAGCCAGGGATCGAGATTGCGGCCGGGACGCCCGGCCGCCAGCGCGTGGTAGCCGGGATCGATGTAGTCGGGTCCGACCTTGTGACCCGACACGGTGACGCCGCGCTGGGCAAACGCTGCCAGCAGGCCCGTCGCGATCGACGTCTTGCCCTGGCCACTGCCTGCCGCGGCGATCACCAGCCGGGGAATCGTCACCATTCGATGCCCCGCTGGCCCTTCTGACCGGCGTCCATCGGGTGCTTGACCTTCGTCATCTCGACCACCAGGTCCGCTGCCGCGACCAGCTCGGGAGCGGCGTTGCGGCCGGTGATGATCACGTGCTGCTGACCCGGACGGTTGGTCAGGGTGTCCAGCACGTCGCCGAGATCCACCCAACCCCACTTCATCGGGTAGGTGAACTCGTCGAGGACGTAGCAACGGTAGGTCTCGGCCGCCAGGTCTCGCTTGATCTGGCGCCATCCCTCGCGGGCCGCCTCGGCGTGGTCCTCCTCGGGGCCGCGCTGGATCCAGGACCAGCCTTCGCCCATCTTGTGCCAGCTGACCGAACCTCCCTGGCCGGTCTGCTCGTGCAGCTCACCGAGCGCGCGGAACGCTGCCTCCTCGCCGACCTTCCACTTGGCGCTCTTGACGAACTGGAAGACACCGATCGGCCAGCCCTGGTTCCAGGCGCGCAGCGCGAGGCCGAAGGCGGCGGTGGACTTGCCCTTCATCTCACCCGTGTGCACGATCGTCAGCGCCCGGTTGCGGCGTTGCCGGGTGGTGAGCCCGTCACTGGGCACGACGCTCGGCTGCCCCTGCGGCATCAGGCAGCGTCCTTGATCTGGCGGACGGTGTCGGCGAGCGTCCCGGCGGCGAGTTCGCCCAGCTGCAGGCAGTGCGCGCGCAGCGATTCCGACAGCACCGTCGCGAGCCCGAGCCGCACGGGTCCGGACTCGCAGTCCACGACGACGCCCGCGATGCCCTGAGCCGCCAGCAGGGAAGCTGCCCGAGAGGGATCGTCCCCGGCCGTGTGCCGCCCATCGGTGACCACGACCAGCAGCGGGCGCCGTTTCGGGTCGCGCAGCCGCTCCACCCGCAGCACCTCATGGCTTCGGAGCAGGCCGGCCGTCAGCGGCGTCCGGCCGCCGGTAGGCATGATTGTCAGCCGGCGGGCGGCCGCCTCCACCGAGGATGTCGGCGGTAGCAGCAGCTCGGCGTCGCGACCTCGGAAGGAGATCAGGCCGACCTTGTCCCGGCGCTGGTAGGCGTCCAGCAGCAGGGACAGCACTGCGCCCTTCACCGCACTCATCCGTGCCTTGGCCGCCATCGAACCGCTGGCGTCCACCACGAAGAGGATGAGGTTGCCCTCGCGGCCCTCCCGGACGGACTCCCGCAGATCCTCGCGACGGATGAGCAAGCCGGGCCCGCTGCGTCCGCGGGAACGCTGATGGGGCGCGGCGGCGAGCATGGTGGCGTTCAGGTGCACATCACGTACGGGGCCGCTGGGCTGCTCTGACCGAGTCCGCCGGCCGAAGTCGGTTCGGGCCGCCGAGCGCCGGCCAGAAGCTCCGGCACCGACTCCCGGAACCTCGAGCCGCCGAACCCGAAAAGGCGAGTCCGGAGTAGCCAGCTGAGTTTGTCCAGAAGATCCACCATCGCCCAACGACCCACCCTCATCCGGCGACGACTCAAGATCCTCGCCGGTGTCCTCGCCGGGGCTCTCGCCAGGAGCCGGTGGTTCGGGTTCCGGTTCCGGGTCGGGCCGTCCGTCGGCCAGGGCTTGCTCCAGCTGGTCGGGGTCCAGGCCGGGTGCATCGAAGGGATTGCGCCGCCGGCGATGGGGCAACGAGAGCGACGCCGCGACCCGGATGTCGTCCTCGGTGACGGCGGTTCGGCCCTGCCACGCGGCGTGCGCGATCGCGGTCCGGGCCGTGACGAGGTCGGCACGCAGGCCGTCGACATCGAAGGATGCGCACACCGAGGCGATCTGCTGCAGCGCGTCGTCGGAGAGCGAGACACTCGGGAGCACGCGTCGGGCGGCGATGATCCGGGCGCTCAGTTCGTCCTGCTCGTCGGAGAACCGGGCGGTGAAGGCATCGGGGTCGGTGTCGAAGGCGAGCCTGCGGCGTACCACCTCGGCCCGCGGGCCGGGCTCGCGAGGTGCCGCGACCTCGACGGTCAGGCCGAACCGGTCCAGCAGCTGTGGGCGCAGTTCGCCCTCTTCAGGGTTCATCGTGCCGACCAGCAGGAACCGGGCCGCGTGCCGGACCGAGACTCCTTCGCGCTCGACGTAGGAGGTACCCAGCGCGGCGGCGTCGAGCAGCAGATCGACGAGGTGATCGTGCAGCAGGTTGACCTCGTCGACGTACAGCACGCCACGATGTGCGGCGGCCAGCAATCCGGGCTCGAAGGACTTCACGCCGTCCGTCAAGGCCTTCTCCAGATCGAGCGATCCGACCAGGCGGTCCTCCGCGGCGCCGACCGGCAATTCCACCAGGGCCGCCGGGCGGATCTGGCTGGGCTGTTCGGCACTGTGCGGGCCGTCCGGGCATTCGGGATCCGGGGCGGCGGGGTCGCAGCTGAACCGGCAGCCCTCGACGACCAGGAGCCTCGGGAGCACCGCGGTGAGCCCGCGCACGGCGGTCGACTTCGCGGTGCCCTTCTCGCCTCGGATCAGTACGCCGCCGATCGCAGGAGAGACGGCGTTCAGAATGAGCGAGAGCCGCAAGTCGTCCATGCCGACCACGGCCGTGAAGGGAAACTGCTGCACGCGGTTGTTCTCCTACCGAAAGCCGTCGCTGATGGAGCGGATCAGGCGCGGCCGAAGCGCCCAGGGCGGGCACATGCTGCTCACAGGAGCCTCCTTCAGGGATGCTGCGTCCCCACTCGTCGGGCGTCGTCATGGCGAAGTGTCTGACTTCGTAACCGGTTGATGAGCCGGCGACGTACACAGTGGCGCGACCGTGCTGGATTTGCACCAGCTTCCTGTCACCTTGACGAAACGCCCAGCATACGGAGGGCCGTCCTCGCGGTCAATCGGCCGTCCGGCAGACTGCCAACGTGTCCAGGGATGTCGTCGCGGTCGTGGGGATCGGCGCGGATGGCTGGCAGGGCCTGTCCGGGCCGGCTCGCCAGGCGCTGGCAGCAGCCGCCGTGATCATCGGCGGCCCTCGCCACCTGGCGATGCTGCCGCCGGAGATCGGTGCGGACAAGCAGCCCTGGCCGAGCCCGCTGCTGCCGAACCTGAGAGCGTTGGTGGACGCGCATGCGGCTCGCGGACTGGCGATCCTGGCCAGCGGTGATCCGATGTTCTTCGGGATCGGCGGCACCCTCAGCCGACTGTCCGGCACCGTCGCGCTGAGGGTTATCCCACACCTCTCCTCGCTGAGCCTGGCCTGCGCCCGGCTGGTGTGGCCGGTCGAGGACGTCGAGGTCCTCAGCCTGGTGGGGCGCCCCCTTGCCGCCGTGCTCCCCGCCCTGCAGCCGTCGCGCCGGCTGTTGCTGCTGCTCGCGGCTGCCGGGGACTCGCACCGGGTCGCCGAACTTCTGAGCGCATCGGGCTTGGGCCCGAGCGAGCTGTCGTTGCTGTCGGACCTCGGCGGGGATGCAGAATGCGAGCACCGCGGGATCGCGGAATCCTGGGACTACCGCGGCGAGCATCCCTTGTCGGTGCTGGCGATCGAGGTTCGTGCCACGGCCGGACGGCGGGTGCTGAGCAGGACACCCGGCCTGCCGGACGAGTCGTTCGAGCATGACGGCCAGCTCACCAAGCGCGAGCTACGGGCACTGGCCCTGTCCGGCCTGGCGCCCGCTCCCGGTGAACTGCTGTGGGACGTCGGCGCGGGATCGGGCAGCGTGGGGATCGAGTGGATGCGATGCCACCCCGATAATCGGGCGATTGCCATCGAACCGCGCGCCGACCGCCGGGCGCGGATCGCGGCCAACGCCGAGGCGCTCGGAGTTCCCGGGCTGCGGATCGTCGACGGCAAGGCACCGCAGGATCTTGCCGGGTTGCCGCGTCCGGATGCCGTCTTCCTCGGCGGCGGCGTGAGCGTCGCGGGGGTGCTGGAGGCATGCCTGGGCGCATTGGCCGACGGTGGACGGTTGGTGGCCAACGGGGTGACGCTGGAGACGGAGTCCGTCCTGGCCCAGTGGTATGCCAGGCTCGGTGGATCGCTGAGCAGGATCGCCGTCCAACGTGCCTCGCCGGTGGGGGCCTTCACCGGTTGGCGACCGGCGATGCCCGTCACCCAATGGACCTATCTCAAGGAGTCGGCGGTGCCTGGATGACCGTGCACTTCATCGGGGCCGGGCCGGGAGCGGCGGACCTGATCACCTTGCGCGCGCGGGATATTCTCGCTGCCTCGCCGGTCTGCCTGTACGCCGGCAGCCTGGTGCCTGCGGAGGTGCTCGCGCACTGCCCGCCGGACGCGACCCTCATCGATACCGCGCACCTGAGCCTGGATGACATCATCGCCGAACTGGTCAAAGCCGATGCGCGTGGCCAGGACGTGGCCCGGCTCTGCAGCGGTGATCCATCGTTGTTCAGCGCCGTTGCCGAGCAGATGCGACGCCTCGATGCGGCGGGCGTGCGCTACGACGTCACGCCCGGGGTGCCTGCCTTCGCTGCCGCGGCGGCCTCGCTGAATCGCGAGCTGACGGTGCCCGGTGTCGGCCAGAGCGTGATTCTCACCCGTACCGCCGAACGCGCGACCGCGATGCCACCGGGGGAGGAGCTTGCCTCACTCGGCGCTCTGGGCGCCACCCTCGTCCTGCACCTTGCCGTTCAGCGGATCGAGGCCGTCGTCGCCGAGCTCGAACCGCACTACGGAGCGAGCTGCCCGGTCGCGGTGGTGGCCTATGCCAGCCGTGCCGACGAGGTCATCCTGCGCGGCACCCTGGCGGGGATCGCCGGCCAGGTCCGGGAGGCCGGCATCCAGCGCACGGCGGTCATCGTGGTCGGGAAAGTCCTTGCGGCACAAGGCTTTCCCGATAGCCACCTCTACTCCGCGAACCGCGACCGGCATCAGGTGTGACGTGCGGCTGCTGATCCTGGGCGGCACCGGCGAGGCACGCTCGCTGGCCGCCCGGCTGGACGAGGGCTCGGCACGGCGAGATCTGCCAGGCATCGCTTTCACGTCGTCGCTGGCCGGACGGGTTAGCCGTCCGGCGCTCCCGAAGGGTCCCGTCCGGATCGGCGGTTTCGGAGGCATCCAGGGCCTGGTGGCCTACCTGCGCGACTCGGCGACCGACGCCGTGGTCGACGCGACGCACCCCTTCGCCGCGGGCATCAGCGCGAACGCCGCCGCAGCCACCTCGCAGCTGGAAACTCCGTTGCTGATGCTGCGGCGACCGGGCTGGCTTGCCGGTCAGCAGGACAACTGGCAGCGAGTGCCGACGATCACCGCCGTGACCGACCTACTCCGCGACCAACCGCCGAGCCGCGTGCTGCTGACCACCGGCCGGCGAGACCTGGCGGTGTTCGCCGGATTGCCCGAGCACCACTTCGTGATCCGCTCGGTAGATCCACCACACGCCGGATCGCTTCCGCCGCGCCGGACGCTGATCCTGGCTCGCGGCCCTTACACGGTGCAGGGCGAGACCGAGCTGATGATCGAGCAGCAGATCGACGTGCTCGTGACCAAGGACAGCGGCGGGCAGCTCACCGTCGCCAAGCTGATCGCCGCTCGCGAGCTCGGCGTTGCGGTGATCATGGTCGACCGGCCACCGCCCCCGACGGACGTCCAGACAGTCGAAACCGTCGAGGACGCCCTGCGCTGGATCAACGTTCAGTCAGCGGGTCCAAGGGGGTAACCGCGTGGCGTGAAAACCCTCCGCGAGCCGTCCGGTGCCGACCCGGTCCGGGTCTGGGAGGAACCGATGATCAGCAGGCATCGCATGTCGATCTGATCCGGGTCGAGTTCGGCAAGCGTTACCACGTCGATACGTTCATCGGGCGTGCCGACCGCGCGCCCAACCACCACCGGCGTGTTCGGAGACCGGTGCTGCAACAGCAGTTGCTTCGCCGCGATGATCTGCGCCCGGCGGGTCTTGGAGGCCGGGTTGTAGATCGCGATGACGAGGTCAGCCGCGGCGGCGGCACGCAGTCGCTGCTCCACGATCGACCAGGGCTTGAGCCGATCGGACAGCGACAGGATGCAGAAGTCATGCCCTAGCGGGGCGCCAACCCTGCTCGCGACCGCGTGCGCCGCCGTCAGCCCTGGCACCACCTGGACGTCGACGTCGGCGTACTCGCTCTGCTCGGCAACCTCCAGCACAGCTGTTGCCATCGCGAAGACGCCGGGATCGCCGGATGAGACAACCGCGACCCGGCTTCCGCGGCGGGCCAGTTCCAGGGCGAATTCGGCGCGTTCGGCTTCGACCTTGTTGTCGCTGGCATGCCGTTGCTGTCCGGGGCGAGGTGGTACGCGATCCACGTAGGGCCCGTACCCCACGATGTGTTCCGCGGCCGCCAGTACCTGACTGGCCTGGGGGGTGAGCCACTCGCTACCGGCAGGGCCCAGGCCGACGACGTCAACCCGTCCGGTCGCCGGACCCCTGGCCTGAGGGGACTGATCGTGTGCGGTCGAGTGGACCACCGGTCCTTGGGCCGCCACCGGACCCGGCACGATCACGATGCCCATGTAGGCGACGGAGTCCGGGTCCACGTCGGCCGCGGGCGCCGTCCGTTCCCGGACGGTCGAGGCACGTTCGACGTAGATCGCCGCACCGAGGCGTCCGGACTTGTCCAGCGCCTGCTGGATGCCGGCGAAATTGCGGCTGACCTTCATGATCGCCGCGGCATCGGTGCCGGCCAGCCGTTCGGCCAGCACCTCGGACGGCAGGGTGCCCGGCAGCACCGTCAACACCTCCTCGCCCTCGACGAGTGGGGTGCCGGCGGCGGCACTGGCCGCGCTGACCGAGGTGACGCCCGGAACGATGTAGGTCTCGAAATCGCCGGCCAGCCGCTTGTGCATGTGCATGTAGGAGGAGAAGAACAGCGGGTCGCCCTCGGCCAGCAACACCACGGTGCGCCCGGCCGCCAGGTGTGCGGCAAGCCGTTGCGCGCACTCGGTGTAGAAGTCCGACATGGCACCGGCGTACCCGCCCGGGTGATCTGTCGCCTCGGTCGTGACCGGGTAGATCAGTTTCTCCTCCAGCTGACCCGGGCGCAGGTACGGTTCGGCGATCGAGCGGGCGATGGAGCGGCCGTGGCGAGCCGAGTGGTAGGCGATGACGTCAGCCTCGCCGATCAGCCGGGCTGCCTTGATGGTGACGAGTTCAGGGTCACCAGGCCCGAGGCCGACCCCGATCAAGCGTCCGGCGGGCACGCCGCTCATTCCGCCTCACTCGCCAGCGCATTGACCGCCGCCGCGGTGATCGCGCTGCCGCCACGGCGACCTCGCACCACGAGGTAGTCCAGCCCCAGAGAGTTGTCGATCAGGGCCTGCTTGGATTCCGCGGCACCGATGAATCCAACCGGAATTCCGATCACGGCGGCAGGAGCCGGCGCCCCGGCGGCGATGAGTTCGAGCAGCCGGAACAGCGCGGTGGGCGCGTTGCCGATCGCGACCACCGCGCCGGACAGCCGATCACCCCACAGGTCCAGGGCGGCTGCCGAGCGGGTGGTGCCCAGGCTCGTCGCCAGCTGCGCGACCCCGGGGGAGTCCAGCGTGCAGATCACCTCGTTGGCTGCTGGCAGGCGGCTGCGAGTGATGCCGCTGGCAACCATGCTGGCGTCACACAGGATCGGTGCGCCGTCTGCCAGCGCTGTTCGAGCAGCCTTGGCCAGGCCGGCAGAGTAGGCGATATCGGCGGCCAGATCGACCATCCCGCAGGCGTGGATCATCCGCACGGCGACCTGGGAGATGTCCTCGTCGAATGCGTCCAGGTCCGCTTCGCGACGAATAGTCGCAAACGACTGGCGATAGATCTCCGCGCCGTCGGTCACATAATCGAACACGGCCGTCCGTCCTCTAATCTCAGGTCTGCGCCGGCAGCGTCGGCGCACCGGGCACGACGGCGATCGTACGGGTGTGGGACTCTCTAACCGAACCAAAGGGCCTGGAGTATTGCGTGATCTTGCTGCTGTCGACGTCGGACACTGACCTGCTGTCCGCTCGTTCCGCCGACGCCGGCTACCGGTTGGCCAACCCCGCGCGGACTACTGGCGAGCAGCTGCCGGCGTTGCTGGATGGGGCCGACATCGCGGTCCTGCGGCTGCTCGGTGGTCGGCGGGCGTGGCCGGAGGGCCTTGACGCGGTGCTCGCCTCGGGCATCCCCACCGTCGTCCTCGGTGGTGAGCAGGCACCGGACGCCGAGCTGATGGAGCTTTCCACCGTGCCCGCCGGCGTGGTGGCCGAAGCGCACGCCTACCTTGCGCACGGCGGCAGCAACAATCTCTCGCAGCTACACCACTTCCTGTCCGATGCGATCCTGCTGACCGGCGCCGGGTTCGAGCCCCCGGAGCCCACCCCGACCTGGGGACCGCTGGACAGCGACGTCCCCGAGCCCGACGGCCGTCCCACAGTGGCCGTGCTGTATTACCGGGCACACCAGCTGGCCGGCAACACCGGCTTCGTGCGCAGCTTGTGCGATGCGATCACCGACGCCGGTGCGCGCCCGCTGCCGCTCTACTGCTCGTCACTGCGGGTCGCCGAACCGGAGCTGATGCAGACGCTGCGGCAGGCCGACGCGCTGGTGGTCACGGTGCTCGCCGCGGGGGGTAGCCGGCCCGCTGAGGTCGGCGCCGGTGGTAGGGACGAGGACTGGGATGTCGGCGCCCTCGCCGAGCTCGATGTGCCGATTCTGCAAGGGCTGTGCCTCACCTCATCGCGCTCGGAATGGGAATCCAGCGATGACGGTCTGTCGCCGCTGGATGCCGCGACCCAGGTGGCGATCCCGGAGTTCGACGGCAGGTTGATCACCGTGCCGTTCTCTTTCAAAGAGGTCGGTCCGGACGCTCTCACCAGCTATGTCGCTGACGCCGAGCGGGCAGCGCGGGTGGCTGGTATCGCGGTCAAGCACGCGCGGCTGCGGCATATCCCGCCGGCCGAGCGGCGGATTGTGCTGATGCTGTCGGCCTATCCGACCAAACATGCCCGGATCGGCAACGCGGTCGGTCTCGACACTCCTGCCTCCACGGTGGCATTGCTGGCCGCACTGCGCGCCGCGAGCTACGACATCGGCCCAGAGACCGGTCCGGAGGCGTTGCCCGGAGTCGCCGAGGCTGATGGTGACGCGCTGATCCATGCCCTGATCGCCGCCGGCGGACAGGACGAGAACTGGCTGACCGAGGAGCAGTTGACGGGCAACCCGGTGCGGCTCGCGGCGGCTGACTACCAGGCATTCTTCGACTCGCTGCCCGCTGACCTGAGGGATTCGATGGTCCAGCACTGGGGGCCACCGCCGGGCGAGCTGTTCGTCGACCGCTCCCGCGATCCGGGCGGTGAGATCGTGCTTGCCGCGCTGCGGGCCGGCAATGTCGTCGTGATGGTGCAGCCACCACGCGGGTTCGGTGCGAATCCGATAGCGATCTACCACGACCCCGACCTGCCGCCCAGCCACCATTACCTCGCGGCGTACTACTGGCTCTCGGACCATTTCGGCGCCGACGCCCTGGTTCATGTCGGCAAGCACGGCAACCTCGAGTGGCTACCGGGCAAGACCGCGGCGCTGTCGGCGTCCTGCGGCCCGGATGCCGCGATCGGGAACCTGCCGGTGGTCTACCCGTTCCTGGTCAATGACCCGGGGGAGGGCACCCAGGCCAAGCGACGGGTGCACGCGACCCTGATCGATCATCTGGTGCCACCGATGGCGCGGGCCGAGAGCTATGGCGATATCGCCAGGCTCGAGCAACTGCTCGACGAGCACGCCCAGATCGCCTCGATGGATCCTGGCAAGCTGCCGGCGATCCGCGCCCAGATCTGGACGCTGCTGCAGGCCGCAAAGCTCGATCACGACCTGGGGCTTGCCGACCGCCCGCACGATGCCGAGTTCGACGAGCTCGTCCTGCATGTCGACGGCTGGCTGTGCGAGATCAAGGATGCCCAGATCCGCGACGGCCTGCATGTCCTCGGCCTTGCGCCACAAGGGGAAAGCCGGGTGAACCTGGTGCTGGCGATGCTGCGCGCGCGCCAGATGTGGGCCGGCGAGGCGCAGGCGCTGCCCGGTCTTCGTGAGGCGCTCGGGCATGTCGAGGGGGGCGGCGGCACTGAGAGCACGGATGCCGTCGAGGCCATTGCCCGCGCCCTCGTCCAGGCGATGGACGATGGTGACTGGTCCGTGGACGGCGCCTCGGTGGCCGAGCGGATCCTGGGTGAGCAGAACCCGACCGTTGCCCGCATCCTCGACTTCGCGGCGAGCGAGATCATTCCGCGATTGGCCGCCACCACCGACGAACTGACCCACACCCTGCATGCCCTGGATGGCGGCTACGTCCCCGCCGGGCCGAGCGGTTCACCGTTGCGCGGCCTGATCAATGTGCTGCCGACCGGGCGCAACTTCTACTCCGTCGATCCACGGGCGGTTCCGAGCAGGCTGGCGTGGGAGACCGGCCAGGCGATGGCGGACTCGCTGATCGAGCGGCATCGTGCCGACACCGGCGAATATCCCCGCTCGGTCGGGCTCTCGGTGTGGGGCACTTCGGCAATGCGAACCTCTGGCGACGATATCGCCGAGGTACTGGCGCTGCTGGGCGTGCGCCCGGTCTGGGACGAGGCCTCCCGCCGGGTTCGCGATCTCGAAGCGATCGAGCTGAGCGAACTCGCCCGGCCGCGCATCGATGTGACCGTGCGGATAAGCGGATTCTTCCGCGATGCGTTCCCACACGTCGTGGCGATGCTCGATGATGCGGTGACGCTGGTCGCCGGGCTGGACGAGCCGGACGAGCAGAACTTCGTCCGGGCTCACGTCGCGGCGGATCTGGCCGAGCACGGCGACCAGCGGCGCGCGACGACGCGGATCTTCGGCAGCAAGCCGGGTTCCTACGGCGCGGGGCTGTTGCCGCTGATCGATGCCCGCAACTGGCGCGATGACGCGGACCTGGCCGAGGTATATGCCAGCTGGGGAGGTTTCGCCTACGGGCGTGGCCTTGACGGTCGTGCCGCGCGCAACGACATGGAGACCGCGTATCGCCGGATCGCGGTGGCGGCCAAGAACACCGACACCCTCGAGCACGACATCATCGATTCCGACGACTACTTCCAGTACCACGGCGGGATGATCGCGACCGTCCGCGCGCTGACCGGGCGCGCACCGCGTGCCTACATCGGTGATTCGACCCGTCCGGATACCGTGAAAACCCGCTCGCTGGCCGAGGAAACGGCGCGCATCTTCCGTGCCCGGGTGGTCAACCCGCGCTGGCTGGCTGCGATGCGCCGGCACGGCTACAAGGGCGCGTTCGAGTTGGCCGCGACGGTCGACTACCTCTTCGGTTACGACGCGACTGCCGGGGTCGTGGAGGACTGGATGTATGAGAAGGTCACCGAGCAGTACGTGCTCGACCCGGAGAATCGCGAGTTCATGCAGCGCTCGAACCCCTGGGCCCTGCATGGGATAGCAGAGCGCCTGCTGGAAGCGGCCGATCGCAAGCTGTGGGACGCGCCGAACCCCGAGACGATCGCGGCACTGCGTGAGGTGTACCTGCAGACCGAGGGCGATCTGGAAGATCGCTGAGAAGCTTGGCCGCCGCGAAGCGTGCCGCTAACGGTCACGTCGCAGCAGGTAGGTGTCCATGATCCAGCCCTTCTCCGCGCGCAGTTCGGCCTTACGCTGCCGAATGAAAGCACCGACCTCATCGAGCCGCCCGGAGATCAGGACTTCGCTGTCGGTGCCGAGGTAGGCGCCCCAGTACACCTGGATCCGCGAGGCATCCGGCAGCTCGGCGGCAGCGAAGCCGGCATCGAGCATCACCACGACGTTGTCCTGCCCGGCCGGCATCCCGGCGGACAGGCGTCGCCCGGTGGTGATGTGGATGGGTTCGCCGATCCGGTTGAGGGGCAGCCTGTGACGGGCGACGAGCACCTGGATGCTGCTGATCCCCGGGATGACCTCGTGGGTGAACTCGACAGCGCCCCGCGCCGTCAGCGAATCGATGATCCGGATTGTCCCGTCGTACAAGGTCGGATCGCCCCAGACCAGGAATGCGCCGACCTGGCCGGGAGCGAGTTCTGTCGAGATCGCCTGCTCGAATCGTTCGGCACGCAGGTTCAGCCAGTCCTGCACGGCGTTCTCGTAGGCGGCTGCGTCCCGGTCGCGGCGCGGTTCGGCGATCTCGACGAACCGGTAGCCGGTTCCAGTGATGAAACGCTGGCAGATCTCGCGTCGCACGGCGAGCAGCTCGTCGGTGGTTTCACCTTTGTCCACCAGGAAGAACACGTCCACTTCGTTCAGCGCGGCAATGGCCTGCTGGGTGATGAACTGAGGGTCGCCGGCGCCGACGCCGATCAGATAGAGCTTGCGCACACTTCGCCTTCCTGTCTCGTGCTGATCGGAGTCGGTCACCGGGACAGCCCGATCGTGACGGTGGGCAGTCCGGCCGGTGCTCCGGACTCGATGAGCCTCAGCAGCGCGTCCGTGTCGAGGCTGGCCGCCACCACGTCCCCGAGCGCGTCCAGGCGGGCCTGGCGCAGGCCACTGAAGGAGGTGTCGGGTGCCGCGACGAAGTCCCGTCCCCGCAGCCGGGCGAGCTCGCTCAGGTAAGCCCGGCGGAACCGGTCGTTCTCGAAGATGCCGTGCCACGTCGTGCCGCGCACGCTGCCCAGCTCGCAGCCGTCCAGGAACGCCGAGCCGCCCTGAATTTGCACCACCCCGTGGTGGATCTCATAGCCCGTCACCGTCTCGCCCAGCGCGGAACCGGACGGCCGGCCCAGCACCTTCTGGGTGCCGAACCGCACGGTGGTGGGAAGCAGGTCAAGGCCCGGCACCGTGCCCCGACGGGATTCCACCTCGTCGCTGATCGAGGCGGCCAGCATCTGGTAGCCGCCGCAGATGCCCAGCACCGGCAGGCCATCGCGGGCCTGCTCGGTAATGGCTGCTGCCAGGCCGGTCCGCCGCAGCCAGTCGAGATCCTCCACCGTCGCACGGGTGCCGGGCAGCAGGATCAGGTCCACCCCGTCGAGATCCTGCGGCCGGGTAGCGAGCCTGACCTGCACGCCGGGTTCGGCAGCCAGCGCGTCGATGTCGGTGACGTTGGACAGCCGTGGCAACCGGATCGCGGCGATCCGCAGGACGTCGGCGCCCAGTGCGGGTTCGGTTGTGTGAGGGCGGCTGTCGAGGTCGAGGGAATCCTCGACGTCCAGCCACAGGCCGCCGAGCCAGCCGATGGTGCCGAGCACGGGCCGGCCGGTGAGATCGTTGAGCATCCGGATGCCGGGTTCGAGCAGCCGGGCGTCACCGCGGAACTTGTTGATCACAAAGCCCGAGATCAGCGCCTGATCCTCCGGTGACAGCACGGCCAGCGTTCCGAACATCGACGCGAACACGCCGCCGCGGTCGATGTCACCGACGACCAGCACCGGTAGGTCGAAGGCGCGCGCGAGCCCGAGGTTGGCCAGATCGCGATCACGAAGGTTGATCTCCGCCGGACTGCCGGCCCCTTCGCAGATGACGACGTCGTAGCGGTCGCGCAGCTCGGCAAAGGCTTGGTGGACGGTAGATTCGAGCAGCGGCTTCAGCTCGCGATAGGACAGCGCGTCGGCGTCCCCGATCGGCTTGCCCATCAGGACGACCTGCGACGTGCGTTCCCCGCCGGGCTTGAGCAGTACGGGGTTCATCGCCGCCTCGGGCTCGATGCCGCAGGCGGCTGCCTGCATGGCCTGCGCGCGGCCGATCTCGCTGCCGTCGGCGGTCACCATCGAGTTGAGCGACATGTTCTGGGCCTTGAAGGGAGCGACCCGGACGCCTTGGCGAGCCAGCCACCGGCAGATGCCGGCGGTCAGCACGCTCTTGCCGGCGTCGGACGTGGTGCCCGCGACCAGCAACGCTCCCGCGTTCATCCGACGCCCTCACGCGTGCTGGCCGCAGCCAACGCGGCCGCCACCGCAGCGGCGAGCACCGTCACCGCGAAACTGAGCCGGTTCGCGCGGGCGATGTCGCCGGCCCGCGGCGGGCGGCCATCGCCCAGCCGGGGCCGTGACTCGACCCGCTCGCCGTAGGTGTTCTGGCCGCCGAGGGTGATGCCCAGTGCCGCGGCGAAGGCGGATTCGCACCAACCGGCGTTCGGGCTGGGGTGTCTCCGGCCGTCGCGCAGGGCGATTCGTGCCACGTCGGCAGGTCGGGCCCGGACGCAGCGAGCCACCGCGGCCGTGCAGAGGGCGGTCAGCCGAGCGGGCACCAGGTTGGCGACGTCGTCAAGCCGTGCCGAGGCCCAGCCGAATTCGCGGTATCTGCAGGAGCGGTGGCCGACCATCGCGTCCAGGGTGTTGATCGCGCGGTAGCCGAGCAGGCCGGGGACACCGGCGACGGCGCCCCAGAACAACGGTGCGACGACGGCGTCGCTGGTGTTCTCGGCTACTGATTCGATGCTGGCGCGGGCGATGTCGGTCTCGCCGAGGCTCGATGGATCCCGGCCGACGAGGTGGGTGAGTTGCTCCCGTGCGGCGGGCAGGTCGCGGCGATCGAGCCGGCCAGCGATCGCGGCTGCTTCCCGCCGCAGGCTGGCGCCGCCGAGCACTGTCCAACAGGCCACGGCGGTTGTCGCGGCCGTCCACCATGGCCCGCGCCGCGGCCAGGTCGCGCGCGGCCGCTCGACAAGCCGGCCAGCGGCGGTGATCGCGCCGACCGACAAGAGGGTGAAGGCGGCGCCGCGGCCGCGCGAATCCGCCCAAAGCCGATTCTCCAGATGTCCGGCGGCCCGGCCGAACAGCGCCACCGGGTGACCGACACTCGGATCAGCGATCAGCTGGTCGGCGGCGACTCCCACTAACAGGCCGATCCCACGCGCCGCACCCCGCCTCATACGGCAACCATCTGGCGGTCTCCATCCTCGGGCGAACTGAGCGGTTCACCCTACCCAGTAGAGCCGTGACCGCATTTCGGGAGTGCCGAAGCCTCATTCGGCGGCGCAGCTGGCCGATGGGATGGCAAGAAACGCGGCGTGTCGCAGGCAAGTGCCAGAAGTTGACGCACTTGATCCGTAGACTCCGCAAACTTCGATCGAAGGTCCGCAGCATGTTTCGTCCCATCACCGCCCTGAAGGCAGCCGTTTCCGTAGGTGTTGTCGGAGCGATCGGCCTCAGCGTGCTGGCGGGTCCGCCGGCCTCGAGCGCGGTGGCGTCGCACAATCCGTTCGGCCACCTCGATGTGCTCAAGTCTTCGGGAGCTGCCGTCACGTTCAGCGGCTGGGCCGCAGATCCGGATACCGCCGGCACGGTGCGGGTGGTGATCAGGATCGACAACGTCCCGACGTACTCGGTCCTGGCGAACCAGCCCCGTCCAGACGTCGCGAAGTACTTCCCGAAGTACGGCGCGCAACGCGGATTCGCAGGGGCATTCAGCGTGCCGGCGGGCAAGCACACGGTGTGCGTGACGGCGGGCGATCTGGCCACCGGCTCGGACACCGTCTTCGCCTGCGGGATCGTCTATGCGAACACCCCGACGATGGCACCGATCGTGTCCACCGCCGCGACCTCGCGTCCGATCGGCCGGATGGAGGCGTCATCCTTCAGCGCCGGCAAGCTGACGGTGACTGGCTGGACACTCGACAAGGACACCGCGGCGTCGCTGCAGGTGGACGTCATCGTCAACGGCCAGTCCTACGGCTCGGCCATGGCGAATCTGTACCGGCCCGACGTGCAGCAGGCTTATCCCGGTTACTGGAAGTACCACGGTTACTCGTTCACGGTGCCTGCTGCGCTCGCGCCCGGCAACTACGAACTCTGCGTGGTGGCCGTCAACAATGCGGCCGGCGGAAACACGATTCTGCCGTGCAAGATCTTCACCGTCAGCCCGGTCGGCGAGCCGGCTGTGCTGCAGACCGCGGTGGCCACCAGCGCGGCGAACGCGATCCAGGCGCAGGCCATTCGGTCCGGAGCGGCGCGGGCGGCAGATTTCCCCGTCGGCTACTCCGCGGCTGCCCGGATCGCGGTCGCGACGCGTGCCCTGCTGCAACAAGCCGCGGGGCGCACCACCAAGCCGCCGGCAGTCGCCGGTGTGCCGACCTTCTCAGCAGCGACTCCTACCGGTGCGGTGGATGAGCAGGCCGTGATGGGCCCGACGCCTTACCTCGGTACGTACCCGGCAGCCAAGACCGGCGGACGGACGGGGGCTGCCCGGTCGCTGCAGTTGTTCGCCAACGACGGGCTGGTGCCGCCGGGCGGAGTGGGGGACGGGGTCGTCGGTGCCGCACCGATCCTGCCTGCCAACGGTCGGACGGTCGACCCGACGTTGCCGGGATATCGCGCTGGTTACTCCAAGCTGCGCGCGGAGGTTGCCCTCGATGCGGCGCTGGCTCATCTGGGCGATCCCTACGTCTTTGCCGCCGGCGGACCGTCGACTTTCGACTGCTCCGGCTTGACGCAGTGGGCCTGGGCAAAGGCGGGCGTGAGCCTGACGCATTACACCGGGAGCCAGGCCGTGCAGGGCGTGCGGGTCAAGGCGAACCAATTGCTGCCCGGAGACCTCGTGCTGTTCGGCAGCGACCTGCACCACGTAGGCATGTACCTGGGAGCCGGTTACATGCTCGACGCTCCGTACACGGGTGCGTATGTCCGGGTGGACAAGATCTCGTCATTCGGTGATTTCACCCTCGCCGTCCGCCCGTAGGTCGCGAACGCGGACCGGAACCGGTTGCCGGCGGAACTGTCATGATGGTCTCGATCGTTGATGCGGTCGGACGTGCCGGAGCGGTGATCCGGCAGCATTTCGTGAGGGGACGGGCGAGCGATGGAAAGACGGCCGGATCGTGCCGCCGAGCCGATCGATTCGGAGCTGCCGTCGTTTGAGATCTTCGCGCCGTCGCGGCCGCAATGGCTGAACGTGATTCGCGACCGCGCCCTGACGCTGCCCGCGGGTGCGGCGGCCTGGAAGATCGGGATCGCGCTGCTCGGCACCCTGGTAGTCGGCGTGGGGTTGCTGCTGGTTCCGCTGCCGGGGCCGGGGTGGGCCGTTGTGTTCCTCGGCCTGGCTGTGTGGGCCACCGAGTTTTACTGGGCGCATCGGCTGCTGAGGTTCGCCCGGCTGTTGTTGCGGCGCTGGACGGACTGGGCCAGGCGCCAGTCCAGACGGGTTCAGGGTTTGATCGGGCTGGTGGGGCTGCTGTTCCTGGCCGGGGTGTTCTACCTGGTCTGGCAGTTCCTGTGGTGAGGGCTGTCGTTGGTGCATGGACCTGCGCGCTCGGCGGCCTGGCGTGGACATCGGCACCCCGGCTCGCGCAATAGGCAACATCTGTGGGCGATACTGGGATCGAACCAGTGACCCCTGCCGTGTGAAGGCAGTGCTCTCCCGCTGAGCTAATCGCCCGCATCATCGTGCGGTAAACCGGACGTAGCTTACATGGCTGGCCTA
>JAVEES010000168.1 GCA_030840285.1 Pseudonocardiales bacterium | reverse complement strand
GCCGGCGTTGGCGAGGGCGTTCTTGGTCGCCTCCACCGGCCCGAGGCCCATGATCTCCGGCGACAAGGCGGTGACTCCGGTGGACACTATCCGGGCCAGTGGCGTCAATCCGAGTTGAGCTGCCTTGGTGTCGCTCATGATGATCAAGGCCGCCGCGCCGTCGTTGAGCGGACAACAGTTGCCGGCAGTCACCCGTCCATCTGGTCGGAACACCGGCTTCAGGGCTGACACGCCCTCGTAGGTGACGCCCGATCGCGGGCCGTCGTCCGCGGTGACCAATGCGCCTGACGGCGTGCTGACCGGAGTTATCTCGCGAGCCCAGAAGCCGTCCGCGATGGCCTTCTCGGCGAGGTTCTGGGACCGGACGCCGAAATGGTCCATGTCCTCCCGGGAAACCTTCTTCAGCAGCGCGAGATTCTCAGCGGTCTGGCCCATTGCGATATAGGCATCAGGCAGCAAGCCGCCCGCACGGGGATCGCTCCAGCTGGCGGCGCCCTCCGCCGCCACCTTGGCAGTCCGCTCGCCCGCCTCGGCAAAGATCGGGTTGCGGGTGCCGGGCAAGCCGTCCGAGGAGCCCTTCACGAAGCGGGATACCGTCTCGACGCCCGCGGAGATGAAGACGTCGCCCTCGCCGGCCTTGATGGCGTGCATCGCCATCCGGGTGGTCTGCAGGGAGGAGGAGCAATAGCGGGTGATCGTCGTACCTGGCAAGAAGTCGTAGCCGAGCGCGACGGCGACGATGCGCGCCATGTTGTAGCCCTGCTCGCCGCCCGGAAGCCCGCAGCCGAGCATCAGGTCGTCGATGTCGCGGGGATCCAGGGCGGGGACCTTGGCCAGCGCGGCGGAGACGATCTGGGCCGTCAGGTCATCGGCTCGCAGTTCGGCCAACGATCCCTTGCCGGCGCGCCCGATCGGTGAGCGTGCGGTGGCGACGATGACAGCTTCGGGCATGGCGACTCCTCGATGAGACGGCCGCTTTCACGCGGGCGGCCGCTACGTTACCCGTCGGTAATAGGAATGGTGTCAGGTTCGGTGTGCTGTGCCCACTCCGGCGCGGGCGTTCTCATGTCGGGGGCCCGCCGGATCAGCCGAGCCCACGGGCCGCGCCGTCCGGTGCTCTCGCCGTGCACGGAAGTCGCGGCAACCTCGGTACCTGGAAGGCTGGCGGAGCGCGCGGCCGCCTTGGCCAGCGGGCGGGCCCTGGTGGACGTGAAAGGCCCGGCCGCCTTGGACACGGTCGTCAGGCCCAGGGCAGCCGCGGCCGAAGGCAGTAGCACGTCAGCCGCGCGCGCATAGCCGGCTGCCGACGGGTGGAACTGATCTTCGGAGAAGAACTCGCGGGTGGCGGCGAACTCCGGGCCCAGGATGTCGCCCAGGCTCACTGCCCGGCCGTCGCCGGCCACCACCGCGACCGCTTGCGCGGCGGCCAGCGTCCTCGACATCCGCCGGACGTACCAGCGCAGCGGTTGGGCGATCGGCCGGATGGTTCCCAGGTCAGGGCAGGTACCCACCACGGTCGCCACCCCGTTGTCGCGCAGCACCTGCAGAGCACTCGTCAGGTGCCGGATCGAGTCGGCGGCTCGCACCCGGTGCGTGACGTCGTTGGCGCCGATCATGACCACAGCCAGTGCCGGCTTGTCTGCCAGGACGCTTTCGGCCTGCTCGAGCAGCAATGCGGACTGGGCGCCGACGACCGCGACGTTGATCAGGCGCACCGGGCGCCGGGACAGCGCCGAAAGGCCCACCGCGATGCGGGCGGCCGGGGTGTCAACATCGCGGTGCACTCCGTAACCCGCCGCCGAGGAGTCACCGAGCATGGCAAAGACGATCGGATCCTGCTTCTCCCGCACGCCCGGAGCCGTCCAGATGCCGTCGGCGGTGGGCGGATCGACCTCGGACGGGCGGATCCGGCGGCGGGCGAGCTTGGATTCCCCGTACATCAGACCTATTGCCGCGGCCCCTACCGCCCCGATGCCGCCGCCTCCGAAGGCAGCGGCAGTGGCCACTCGGCGAGCACGCGACGCCCGTCCCATTCAAACTCCCTATTCGGTCGGGTCAGCTGATCATTTGTCGCGTTCGAGGTTAGCCTTTGGCGCATGCGCTACTACACATCGCTCGTCGAGCTGATCGGCAACACCCCGCTGGTCCAGCTCCGCGGCGTCACCAGCCATCTCGACCCGGCCACCGCACCGATCGTGCTGGCCAAGGTCGAATACTTCAACCCCGGCGGCTCGGTCAAGGACCGGATCGCCGTCCGCATGATCGAGGCAGCCGAGGCGTCCGGCGAGCTCAAGCCCGGCGGCACGATCGTCGAGCCGACGTCGGGAAACACCGGTATCGGACTGGCGATAGTGGCCCAGCAGAAGGGTTACCGGTGCGTGTTCGTGCTGCCGGACAAGGTGGCGGCGGACAAGATCGAGACGCTCAAGGCCTTCGGCGCGCAGGTGCATGTCTGCCCGACGGCGGTGGCCCCGGAGGACCCCCGTTCCTACTACTCGGTGTCCGACCGGCTGACCCGCGAGATTCCCGGGGCGTGGAAGCCGAATCAGTACGCCAACGAGAACAACCCGCGGTCCCATTACGAGACGACCGGCCCCGAGATCTGGGATCAGACCGATGGCCGCATCACCCACTTCGTCGCCGGCGTCGGTACCGGCGGCACCATCTCAGGAACGGGGCGCTACCTCAAGGAAGCGTCGGGCGGACGGGTGAAGGTCATCGGCGCCGACCCCGAGGGCTCGGTCTATTCAGGCGGTACCGGACGGCCGTACCTGGTCGAGGGCGTCGGGGAGGACTTCTGGCCGGACGCCTACGACCGGACGATCAGCGACCAGATCATCGCGATCTCGGACCGGGAATCCTTCGAGCTGACCCGCCGGCTGGCCCGCGAAGAGGGATTGCTGGTCGGGGGATCCTGCGGCATGGCGGTGGCCGCCGCTCTGAAGGTTGCCGCGACCGCGGGCAAGGAGGACGTGATCGTCGTGCTGCTGCCCGACGGTGGCCGGGGCTACCTGGCGAAGATCTTCAATGACAAGTGGATGAGCGACTACGGCTTCATCGAGGCCGCCGGTGGCGAGACCATCGGCGACGTGCTCACCGCCAAGGGGGGCCAGACGCCCGCACTGGTACACGCGCATCCGAACGAGACGGTCCGCGACGCGATCAACATCATGCGCGAGTACCAGGTTTCACAGATGCCGGTCGTCAAGGCTGAACCGCCGGTCACCGCGGGAGAGGTCGCCGGTTCGGTGTCGGAGAAAGTGCTGCTCGATGCGCTGTTCGCCGGTGCCGCCGCACTCGCCGATCCGTTGGAGAAGCACATGTCGGAGCCGTTGCCGATCATCGGCTCCGGTGAACCGGTGGCCGCCGCTGTCAGCGCGCTGGAATCAGCCGACGCATTGCTGGTGCACGTGGACGGCAAGCCCGCAGGGGTCCTCACCCGGCAAGACCTGCTCGGCCACCTGACCGGCTGAGCCGGCGCCGGGCAGTTCCGGAAAGTAGACGACGGTCATGCCGGCGCTCATCGCCCGCGCCGGCACGACCGTCAATGTGAATTGGCATGGTGGGTCACTCGCGGGAAGGGTCGAGC
>JAVEES010000155.1 GCA_030840285.1 Pseudonocardiales bacterium | reverse complement strand
CGAGCGTGACCGGCTCAGCGCGACCGCGGCACTGGATCAGCACCTGTCCGCGATGCGGCTCAGCGCGGACGGCCTGCGCAGCGAGACACAGCAACTTCTGAACGCCCTTCGAGCACCACAGGTTCGGGGGCGATGGGGTGAGCTGCAACTCGAACGAGCCGTCGAGGCGGCCGGCATGGTGGAGCATGTCGACTACGTGACACAGGCCACGGCCAACTCGTCGGGCCGCACGGTGCGCCCGGATCTCGTGGTCAAGCTGATCGGTGGCAAGAATGTCGTTGTCGACTCCAAGGTCGCCTTCGCGGGTTACTTGGAGGCGATGGAGGCGCGCGACGAGGCCACCCGCTCGGACCGGCTGCGCGCTCACGCCCGGCAGTTACGGGCGCACGTCGATGCGCTGGCAGCCAAGGCCTACTGGGAGGCGTTTACCCCCACCCCTGAGTTCGTCGTGTGCTTCGTCCCGGCTGACGCATTCCTGGACGCCGCCCTTCGAGAAGACCCGGCGTTGATGGAGCATGCCTTTGCCCGCAACGTCGTCCTCGCGACACCGAGCACACTGATCGCTCTGCTTCGCACGATCGGCTACTCCTGGCGGCAGGAATCCTTGGCCCGCAACACCGCGGAGGTCAGCAGATTGGGGCGTGAGGTGTACCAGCGGCTTTCGACCATGACCGGCCACCTGGACAAGGTCGGTCGTTCACTGTCGGCTGCCGTCACGGCCTACAACTCAGGGATCGGCACCTTGGAGTCCCGCGTTCTGGTGAGCGCCCGCCGGCTCTCGGACCTCTCGGTGGTCCACCCGGAGGTAGACGGCGATCTTGAGTCTCCTGAGCAGATCCTAGGAACTACCCGTTCCGTAGCAGCTGAGTGATGGGGGGTGCAGGTACCGTTACTATTCGTGCCTGCCGCGAATGGAGCGACCCGCGTGTCCGAATCGCAAGAAACGTCCCACTATGGTGACTTCTCGCGTTATCGGCCGGACACGAAGGGCGAGGAGCCCGAGCTACGTCCCGCGCGCCGCGCTGGCCGACCGTCCAAGGAGCGGGGCCTGTCGGGATGGCTAGCCTTGGTCGTCCTGCTGGTCATCGCCGGCATCGGCGGTCTGATCGATCAGATCAGCGGCGCCGCCGTGCAAGGAGCCTTCAACTGGGCCCTCATCCTTGCCTCGCTGGTCGCCATCCTGATCGTGCGCCGCAGCAAGATGTTCACCATCATCGTGGCGCCGCCGCTGGTGTACTTCGTGGCATCCGCCGGCAAGCTCTACATCACGTCCAACGGCCTGAAGGATCGTGGCGCCCTCACCGACGCCGCGGCCAACTGGCTGGTCTACGGCTTCCCGGCCATCGCTGGCGCGACCGCCATCGTGCTGCTGATCGCGGGCATCCGCATCATCACCCGCCGCTGACTCCGGCGCGACTCCGTCAGCGCCGCTGGAGACCTGCGATTCAGGACTTGCGATTCAGGACTTGCGATTCAGGACCTGCGATTCAGGACTTGGGATTCAGGACTTGGGATTGAGGCGCAGCTCGCGGCGCAGCTCCTGAGGTAGGGCGAAGGTCAGACGCTCCTCCGTGTGGTTGACCTCCTGCGGTTCGCCGTAGCCGCGAGCCGCGAGCCAGCCCGCCACCTCTTGCACCAAGATCTCGGGAACCGATGCGCCCGAGGACAGGCCTACCGAATCCACGCCTGCCAACCACTCCTCGCGGATCGCCTCCGCGTTGTCCACCAGGTATGCCTCCCGAGCCCCGGCGACCTTCGCGACCTCGACCATCCGGACCGAGTTCGACGAGTTCGCCGATCCCACCACGAGGAAGAGTTCCACCTGCGGTGCGATCGCCTTCACCGCGGCCTGGCGGTTCTGGGTGGCGTAACAGATATCGTCGCTCGGCGGCGCCTGTAGCGCAGGAAAACGCTGTTGCAAGGCCTCGACGGTCTGCATGGTCTCATCCACCGACAACGTGGTCTGGGACAGCCACACAACCTTCTCCGGATCACGCACCACAACCTCGGAGACGTCCGCCGGCCCGTCGACCAGACGGATGTGATCGGGGGCCTCTCCGGTCGTGCCGACGACCTCCTCGTGACCCTCGTGCCCGATCAGCACGATGTCGTAGTCCTCGGCCGCGAACCGGCGTGCCTCGTTGTGCACCTTGGTCACCAGCGGGCAGGTGGCATCGATCGCTCGAAGGTTGCGGCGCGCCGCCTGCTCGTGGACCTCGGGTGCGACCCCATGGGCAGAGAAGACGACGATCGAACCCTCGGGCACCTCGTCCGTCTCCTCCACGAAGACGGCACCGCGAGCCTCCAACGAACGGACCACATGCAGGTTGTGCACGATCTGCTTGCGGACGTAGACCGGCGCTCCGTAATGATCCAACGCGTGCTCGACCGTCTGGACGGCGCGATCAACTCCGGCGCAGTAGCCGCGAGGCTTGGCGAGCAGTACTCGCTTCGCGGCAGTGACCGTCGGCGTGGCTGGTTCAGACATGTTTTCCATCGTACGGACACATCTTCGGTGTCCCTGCCGGATCACCATTCACCGAGCTGTTCGGCACGACGCTCGCCCTCGCAGGCGTCTCGGGACAACGCGTCCGGGTCAGGCCAGACGGCGTCCCTGGCAGCCAGCACTCGCGCGCTCGGGCCCGGTGAGGCAGGCTGGTGCCATGTCTGGAGTCCCTACGCCGATCAAGGTCGCCCTCGGTCTTGCCGCCGCGGCGGCCGAGGAAGCGCGAAAGCTGCCCGAGACACTGCCCAGCGCGATGAGCACGGTGCCCATGCTGGCGGTATCCACTGCAATGCAGGCATCGCTGCGACTTCAACAACAGCTGGCCACCCTGGCAGCCAAGGGCGACGAGGTCATCTCGCTGCTACGCCCGCCGTCTCATGAAGCGCCATCCTGGGCGACCTTCGACGACCCGCCCGCCGAAGCCGCGAGGCCAGAGGATGCACCGCTGCGGGCGGCCTTCGACCGGATCGATTACGAGAACACCGGTTACGCCGAAGGCGATGAGGGCACGGGCCGCTGGGACGCCGTCGGCGCCGGTGCCGGTGCCGGAGTGAGCGCAACCACGGATCCTTCGGCGGATCACCAACCGGCGATGAAGGCTGCGGCCAACAAAGCACCAGCGAAGAAGGCACCCGCCAAGAAGGCACCCGCGAAGAAAGCACCCGCCAAGAAGGCCCCTGCTCCTGGCAAGAAAGCCCCTGCCAAGAAAGCGCCAGCGAAGAAAGCACCCGCTAAAAAAGCTCCCGCCGGACGTGCGCACGAACCACTAGAGGACGCCGCTCGCCGAGCCCGTCCGGACGCGCCCCCGAATCCCGTCACGATGGCCGCTGAGATCGAGCGGGCACAGGACGCCGAGAACACGGCCGAGTGAGCAAGCTGGAGTCCTCCCCCGAGGCACCACTACCGCTACGGCGGATAAGTCAGGCCCTTGCCGAGTGGATCGGTCGCCTGGGCGAAATCTGGGTCGAGGGTCAGGTGGCCCAGTTCGTCCGGCGACCCGGAGTCGCGACCTACTTCCTGACGCTGCGCGATGTCGACGCCAATATCTCGATGCAGGTCACCTGCAGTCGCACCGTGGTGGCCGACACGATCGGTGAAGGTGCCCGGGTAGTGATCCGGGCGCGGCCCGATTTCTACGCCGAGCGTGGCACGCTCAGTCTGCGGGCGACCGAGATCCGCCAGGTCGGTCTCGGCGAACTGCTCGCCCGCATCGAGCGGCTCAAGCAGGTGCTTGCCGCCGAAGGGTTGTTCGCGGCCAATCGAAAACTGCGGCTGCCCTTCCTGCCCGCCACCATCGGCCTCATCACCGGACGTGCCAGCGCGGCCGAACGTGACGTCGTGGAGAACACCCGCCGCCGGTTTCCCGGTGCTCAGTTCGCGATCGAGAACACCGCCACCCAGGGAACGAATGCGGTCACCGAACTGATCGCCGCGCTGCAACACCTCGACGCACGAGCCGACGTCGAGGTGATCGTGATCGCCCGGGGCGGTGGCAGCATCGAGGATCTGCTGCCGTTCTCGAATGAAGCGCTGCTTCGAGCGGTGTCGAAATGACGGACACCGGTGGTGTCGGCGATCGGCCATGAGACCGATCAGCCGCTGCTCGATCTGGTGGCCGATCTCGCCGCGTCCACGCCTACCGACGCCGCCAAGCGGATCGTTCCCGACCTCGCCGACGAGCTGGCTCAGCTGGCCGACGCCCGACGGCGGCTGCGGGCCCTGATCCATCGACGCCTCGATACCGAGGACCAGTTGATGTCCGGGCTGCCCGAGCGACTGACCCGAAGCGTCACGAGCCTGATCAGCTCGGCCGAGCTGGAGAACCAAAGGCTGCGCACCCGCTTGCGAGGCCGGCTCGGCTCGCTCCTCGAACTCGCCGAGGCCGACACCGCCCAACTGCTCGCACGCGTGATCAGCCTCTCGCCGCAAGCTGTTCTGGACCGTGGCTACGCCGTGCTGTGGGACTCCGAGGGCGCTGTAGTACGAGATGCCGAGGACACCTTCGACGGTGAGCCGCTGCGGGTGCGGGTGGCTCGCGGTGAATTCAGCGTGACGGTCGGCGCCGCGGCCGGCGCGGCTGACTAGGCTGTGCCCGATGAGCACGCCAGCCGAGCCCGAGATCAGCTACGAACAGGCCCGTAGCGAGCTGCGAGAGATCGTCCATGCCCTGGAATCGGGTGGTCAGCCCCTGGAAGAATCACTCGCCCTCTGGCAGCGAGGCGAGCGCCTTGCGACCATCTGCCAGCGATGGCTGGAGGGGGCGCGCAGCCGGCTCGACGCCGCGATCGCCGCATCCGATTCCGAGCAACCTGCCGGGTAATGCTCGGCGCCCGCCAGGATGGCTGCGGGCCAGGCCAGCTCAGTGCAGGGACCCCGCGAGCTGGACCAACTCCCCCTGCTCAGCGGAGCCGGTGACCACGACCGTCACCCCGTTCATCGTCCGGCGGATCAGTTGGCGGTTGTTGTCTCGCCGGAAGCCCTCCCAGGAGCTGCCGTTGACCATGACGGCGGTGTCCGTCGCCAGCGGGCCGTACTGAGCCGCTAGTGCGTCGGCCGGGTCGTTGCTCTCGATGAACTCGGCGTACTGGCCCTTGGGCGAGACGTAACCGATCCGGAAGCTCGCCTTGCTCGACGCGGCAGCCGGCGTGAATTCGGTCGAGGTCGCACGCCACCCGGTAGGCAGACCGCTTGGGGTGAGGATCGTGAAGCCGGCCTGCTGGCGAGCCGCGGCAATCGGGCCCGCGGTGTCCACCACGTGCACGCCGTCCGAATGCTGGCCCCTGGGCCAGACCAAGAACACGAGCAGGCCGACGATCACGAGCAGCGGTATCAGCGATCGCCACAGGTACGCCGGCGTCCGCAGGCGCTGCCGATCGGCCGAGCTGAGCGGTCGGGTCACCCCTCTATCGTCGCTTGCCGGGCCGCCGATGCGCACCCCGGGTCGGTCATCAGCTCCGTCGCCAGTGCCGGAACGGCGCCGTGCGCCGGCAAGGCATCGGCGTCCTCGTGCACTGGCAAGGCAGCAGCGTCGTGCGCGGGCAAGGCAGCAGCGTCGTCGGCCCCGCCTTCCTCCGGCGCCACGTACAGCACGCCCACCGCAACCAGCAGCAGCGCGCCGCCAACCCACCCGGCGGCCGGCAGCCGTTCCCCGATCAGGACGACGGCGAGCAGCGTGGCGGCAAGCGGCTCGAGCAGGGTGAGCACCGAGGCGACTTCCGACGTCGTGCTGCGCAAGCCGTGGAAGAAAAGCCCGTACGCCAGGGCGGTGGCGATGATGCCCATGTAGCCCAGCGAAAGCACCGTCCGGGCGTCGGCGGAAAAGAGCAGTCCGGCCGTAGCAGCCAGCGGCAGCAGGGTCAGCGCCCCGACGACGCTGGCCACGGTGGTGAGGGTGAGCGGGCCGGCAATCCCATGAAGCCGGCGGCTGACCAGGGTCGAGCCGGCATAGCCCAGACCCGATCCGACCGATTGCAGGATCCCGAGGACCGGATGCGGTGCGCTGGCGGCGTGACCACCTGCCGACAGCGAGATCAGCGCGAGGCCGACCAGCGCCAGGCTCAGCACCGAGATGGCCCGCATCGAGGGCCACCGGCGACGGCGAGCTGCCTGGACGATGGTGATCGCCAACGGCGCTACCGCGAGGCTGACCAGGGTCGAGACGCTCACCCCGACGTTCCCGATCGCCGCGAAGTACAGCGCCTGGTAGGCGCCGAGCAGGATGCCGCTCAGTGCGAGGAGTCCCCTGCTAGGCCACGGCGAGCGCCGCCAGACCTGAAGGCTCGACCATCCCGCGATCAGCAGCAGGACGATCGATGAGAACACCAGGCGGTAGAAGCCGATGCTCACCGAGGACAGCGAGCTGTGCCCGCTGACGAATTTGACCAGGACGCCGTTCGTCCCCCACAGAACTGCGCCGGCGCTGACCGCGAGCAGGCCTTCGCGCGCTCGAAGTGCGTTTTCGATTCTCATGTCTCAGGTGCGTGCTTTCTCTGAAGATGGAGCCGGATCCGACAGGTACGCATCGGGGCTCAAGCACCGCACGAGGTTCGATCGGCAGCCTTCGCCGATCGAACCGAGCTTGCGTCGCGCCCCCTACCGAGCAGGGGGCGGCAGGACGGTTCGCAGGACCTTAGACATGCGCGCCACCCTAGCCGTACGGCAGGCCGACGGGAAACTGTATTCGATCCTCGGCCGAGCCCGCCCGC
This sequence comes from Pseudonocardiales bacterium, assembly GCA_030840285.1. GTDB lineage: Bacteria > Actinomycetota > Actinomycetes > Mycobacteriales > Jatrophihabitantaceae > Jatrophihabitans_A. The sequence goes on along the minus strand of JAVEES010000155.1, from coordinate 4,652 downwards.
GGCCTTAGCGATAGGGTCCTGTTAACCCGCTGCCCTGCTGGGCGCTGCCCACGGGGACGACGAGAAAGGCCGGCCGCCATGACCGAGTCCACGACGCCATCCGAATTCGGATCGCCGCCCGAGCAGCCGAGCAACGTCCCGCCAGAGCTTGCCGTAAACCGCCAGGCGCCCGATCGCAACCTCGCACTGGAACTCGTCCGGGTCACGGAGGCCGCGGCCATGGCCGCTGCCCGCTGGGTCGGCCGGGGTGAGAAGAACGATGGCGACGGGGCGGCCGTCGACGCGATGCGCACCCTGATCGGAACCGTCTCGATGCGCGGCGTGGTCGTCATCGGTGAGGGCGAGAAGGACCAGGCCCCGATGCTCTTCAACGGCGAGCAGGTGGGCAACGGTACCGGTCCCGAATGCGATGTCGCGGTCGATCCGATCGACGGAACCACCCTGATGGCAAAGGGAATGCCCAACGCCATCGCGGTGATCGCGGTGGCCGAGCGGGGCTCGATGTTCGACCCGTCCGCGGTGTTCTACATGGAGAAGATCGCGACCGGACCGGACGCGGCCGACGTCATCGACATCGACGCGCCGGTTGCCACCAACATCGCGCGGGTAGCCAAGGCCAAGGGCGGCAAGCCCTCGGACGTCACGGTCGTGATCCTCGATCGTCCCAGGCACGGTGATCTCGTCAGAGCCGTTCGCGAGGCCGGTGCCCGGATCAAGTTCATCTCCGACGGCGACGTCGCGGGCGCCATCATGGCCGCGCGTCCCGGTACCGGCGTCGACCTGCTGCTCGGCGTCGGAGGAACGCCCGAGGGGATCATCGCCGCGTCGGCGATCGCGTGCATGGGCGGTTCGATCCAGGCCAAACTGTGGCCGCGCGACGAGGCGGAGCGCGTTCGCGCCCTGGATGCCGGCCATGACCTCGGCCGGGTGCTGCACACCAATGACCTGGTGCGCGGCGAGGATGTCTTCTTCTGCGCCACCGGCATCACCGACGGCGAGCTGGTGCGCGGCGTCCGTTACGACCGCGGCATGGTGGCAACCTCCTCGATCGTGATGCGGTCCAAGTCGGGGACGATCCGGCAGGTCGATTCGTTGCACCAGATGTCCAAGCTCCGGGCGTACTCCTCGATCGACTTCGATCGGAACTGAGCCCGTCCGGCCAGGTTTGACCGGCGCGAGTCGCGTTTCGTGACGATCGCCCGCCTGCCACTCGAAGGGGAATCACTATGCTGTGCGTTACGAGCAACGACATCCCAGGCTGGGAGATCCAGCGCGTCTGCGGCGAGGTGTTCGGTGTCACCGTGCGATCCCGCAACGCGTTCTCCCAGATGGGCGCCGGCTTCAAGTCGCTGGTCGGCGGGGAGCTGCAGGGGATGACCAAGCAAGTGATCCAGAGCCGGAACGAGGCGATGGGACGGCTCTTCGCAGAGGCGCAGGCGCGCGGCGGCAACGCGCTGATCGCGATGCGCTTCGACACCACCGAACTGGGCGGCAACTGGAGCGAGATCTGCGCCTACGCCACCGCCGTGGTCGCGGTCCCGGTAACCGATGAGGCCAAGCAGACCGCGATTCAGCTGGGCTACAGCCGTCCCGGTACGGCCGGCGGTGCGCCGCAGAGCCCGGCCTCCCAGCAGCCGCCGATCGGTGGCGCGCCGGGAATGCCCGCCGGGCTGCCCAGCGGGGCGCCCGCCGGTGTGCCCGGCTATTACGCCGGGCCGCCAAGCCAGCCAAGCCAGCACGGCCAGTACAGCGGTCCGCCGGTTCACGGCCAGCCGGGTCAAGGCCAGCCGTGGGGCAACACTCAGTACAGCCAGCCGCAGCCGCCGCTGGGCGGGGACGCCGAGCGGCGCGAGCCGGGCCCGTAGCGCTGAATTCACCGACGACCCAACCACTCAATGTGAGCTGAACGCTCGGGTTAGTCCGGCCACAGTCGGCCCATCCGAGCGGAGTCCGCTGACTAGGCTCGGCGGCGGCGCGTCATCCCACCACCGCAGGAGCAGAGCAACCATGTCTGACCAGCTAGCCGCCAATGCGTCCGAGTACCGCATCGAGAAGGATTCGATGGGTGAGGTCAAGGTCCCGGCCAGCGCCAGGTGGCGCGCCCAGACCCAGCGGGCGGTCGAGAACTTCCCGATCTCCGGCCAGCCAATCGAGCACGAGCTGATCGCTGGCCTGGCCCTGATCAAGGGTGCCGGGGCCCGGATACGCGCCCAGCGCGGGCTGCTGGATCCGAGCAAGGCTGAGGCGATTGCGGCGTCCGCGGCCGAGGTAGCCCGCGGCGACTGGGATGCGGAGTTCCCGATCGACGTCTTCCAGACCGGCTCTGGCACCTCGTCCAACATGAATGCCAACGAGGTGCTGGCCTCCTTGGCCGCCGAGCGGCTGAGCGAGCGCCTTGGCGAGGCAACCACGGTCCATCCCAACGATGACGTCAACGACCCGTTGTCGTCCAACGACCAGTTCCCGTCGGCGATCCACGTCGCGGCTACCAAGGCGGTCGTGGTCGATCTGATCCCGGCGTTGCGGCATCTGGCCTCGACGCTGGAGGGCAAGGCTTCGGAGTTCGCGAGCGTGGTGAAGTCCGGCCGGACCCACCTGATGGACGCCACGCCGGTCACCCTCGGCCAGGAATTCGCCGGCTATGCCGCCCAGATCAGGTACGGCGTGGAGCGGCTGGAGGCAGCGCTTCCTCGGGTGGCCGAACTTCCGCTCGGCGGTACCGCAGTCGGCACCGGCATCAACGCGCCGGCCGGCTTCGCCAGTGAGGTGATCGCGCTGATCGCGGCCGAGACGGGCCTGCCGCTCACCGAGGCTCGGGACCATTTCGAGGCCCAGGGCGCGCGCGACGGACTGGTCGAGCTTTCTGGTGCCTTGCGCACCGTCGCGGTCAGCCTCAACAAGATCAGCAACGACATTCGCTGGATGGGTTCTGGCCCCCGTACCGGGTTGACCGAGCTGTTCCTGCCAGACCTGCAGCCCGGTTCCTCGATCATGCCCGGCAAGGTCAACCCGGTGCTGTGCGAAGCGGTGTGCCAGGTGGTGGCACAGGTGATCGGCAACGACGCCGCGGTGGCCTTCGCCGGAGCGTCCGGCAACTTCGAGCTCAACGTGATGCTGCCCGTGATCGCACGCAACGTGCTCGAGTCCATCCGGCTGATCGGCAATGTCAGCCGGGTGTTCGCCGACCGGTGCATCGCTGGCCTGGAGGCGAACGTCGAGCGCTGCCGCGAGTACGCCGAGTCCTCGCCCTCGATCGTGACGCCGCTAAATCACTACGTGGGCTACGACGAGGCCGCCAAGATCGCCAAGCAGGCACTCGCCGAGCGCAAGACCATCCGTCAGGTCGTCATCGAGCGCGGCCACGTCGAATCAGGCAAGATCACGGAAGCGAAGCTGGACGAGGTTCTCGACGTGCTGTCGATGACCCGTCCGGCCTAAGCCTCACGGGCGTCGGCCTGCTCGTCCGGCGTCCCGGTAGGCCCGAGTATCAGATCGTGGACGAACTCGGTGAGCGCTGACACCGCAGCGCCACATGCCCATTCCGAGAAGGGCAATTCGCGCGCGATGAGTTCGACCTCGCCCGCCCGGCCGAAGCACTGCTGGGCGATGGTCTGACGCAGGACGGCTCCGAAGAACCGGTCGGCATCGAAGCCTTCGGCGGAGATGAGGATGCGGCGTGGTCCGATCAGGTTTGCCAGACCGGCGATCGCCGCGCCGAAGCGACGGCCGCTGTGATCCAGCAGGTCGCGCAAGCGCTCTCCGCCCGGGGCGTGCGCCAGACGGTACAGCTCGTCCAGGTCGGGCACCTCGACATCGCTCAGCCGGCGGGCCGCCGCGAGCAGCTCCGCGCGCCCGATGTAGGCCTCGATGCAACCGCGCCCGCCACAGTGGCAGGCGGGGCCGTCGACGTCCACACACAGGTGCCCGAGCTCGCCCGAGACGCCGGCTGAGCCTCGCAGAACCTGCCCGTCGACGACCAGGCCGCAACCTATGCCCGTACCGATGGTGACTACCGCGAAGTTGTCGATGCCGACGCCCGCTCCGAACCACTGCTCGGCGATCGTGACGGCCCGGACGTCGTTCTCGATCACCGTCGATAGCTTCGTACTGTCCTCGATCAGGGCCGCGAGGTCGACGTTTCGCCATCCGAGCAGCGGGGAGAACACCACTTGGCCCGCCGCCCGATCGACGTCGCCGGACACCGCCACTCCGAGGGCCGTCGGTGCTCGACCTCTGCTCAGCTCGGCGACACATGCCGTGACCGCCTGCACCATCGCCCCAACCGACACCGGCAAGGTGTCCGCAACCTGCTTAGCCTGCTCAGTACCCCGGACCAACTTGACTTCGTGCTCAGCCAGGATCTGCCCGCGCAGGTCGGTACACACGCCGACCACCCGCTCGGCGGTCACCTTGATGCCGATGAAGGTCCGTCGGTCCGCGACCACCTCGACTATCTGTACCGGACGGCCGGCCCCGATCTGCACGGCAGTATTTGTACGCTCGCTCAGCAGACCGGCGGCGAGCAGCGGCCGGACCGCCTTAGTCACCGCCGCCGGGGAAAGCCCGGTCCGCGCCGCGATCTCGGACCTGGTGATCCGGCCGTGACTGAGCACGACGGTGAAGACATCCAGGGCAGACCTCGAGCCCGCCGC
>JAVEES010000153.1 GCA_030840285.1 Pseudonocardiales bacterium | reverse complement strand
CCCCCCCCCCCCCCACGACAGGTGAGAGGCAAGCCTGGAGGGAATGATTGTGAAGCTAGCCGTCGTACCCGGTGATGGCATCGGCATAGAGGTGACCGAGCAGGCCGTGGCCGTACTGGACGCGGTGCTGCCGGGCATCGAGAAGACTCATTACGAACTCGGCGCGGGCCTGTGGCACCGGACGGGTGAGGCGTTGCCCGACTCGGTGCTCGCCGAGCTGCGCCAGCATGACGCGATCCTGCTCGGAGCGGTAGGCGACCCGTCGGTGCCCTCGGGTGTTCTGGAGCGTGGACTGCTGCTTCGGCTGCGTTTCGAGCTCGACCATTACGTCAATCTCAGGCCCGCTAAGCTCTACCCAGGCGTGCCGACCCCGCTGGCCGGCGATCCCTCGATCGATTTCGTCGTCTACCGCGAGGGAACCGAAGGGCCCTACGCGGGCAACGGCGGTGTGCTGCGCAAGCACACCGACCACGAGATCGCCACCGAGGTCAGCGTGAACACCGCCTTCGGGGTCGAAAGGGTTGTGCGAGCCGCCTTCGAGGGCGCCGCCAAGCGTCCGCGCAAGCACCTGACCCTGGTACACAAGAACAACGTCCTCGTGCATGCCGGTGACCTCTGGTTCCGGACGGTGCAGCGGGTCGCCGAGGAATATCCCGACATCACGCTGGCCTACAACCACGTCGACGCGGCCACCATCTATCTGGTCACGGACCCGGGCCGCTACGACGTCATCGTGACGGACAACCTGTTCGGAGACATCATCACCGACCTGGCCGCCGCGGTCGCGGGCGGTATCGGGCTCGCCGCGAGCGGAAACATCAACCCGAGCCGGAAAACTCCCTCGATGTTCGAGCCGGTTCACGGCTCTGCCCCGGATATCGCCGGTCAGGGCAAGGCGGATCCGACGGCGGCGATCCTGTCCGCCTCCATGCTGCTCAGCCATCTCGGTCACGATGACGAGGCGGCAAGGGTCGAGGCTGCGGTGGCCAGCGATATCGCCGCCAGGGATAAGGCCAACCCCGGTTCGACGAGCGAGATCGGCGAGCGGATCGCGTCCGCCGCCGCCCACTGACCCCCTCGCTCAGAAGGACTTGCACATGCTCACCGACGACTTTCACGTATTCGACACGACATTGCGCGACGGTGCCCAGCGCGAGGGCATCAGCTACTCGGTCGCGGACAAGCTCGCTGTTGCGCGGCTGCTCGATTCGCTGGGAGTGGGCTTCATCGAAGGCGGCTGGCCGGGCGCTGTTCCGAAGGACACCGAGTTCTTCGCGCGCGCGGCCGACGGTGAGCTGGAACTGAAATACGCAACGCTCGTAGCCTTCGGCGCGACCCGCAAGGCAGGTGTCCGGGTCCAGGACGACCAGCAGGTGAAGGCGTTGCTGGACAGCAGGGCCTCGGTCATCACGCTGGTGGCCAAGTCCGACGTGTGGCACGTCGAGCGGGCGTTGCGCACGACCAAGGAAGAGAACTTGGCCATGGTCGCAGACACCGTGGCCTTGCTGCGGGGCGAGGGACGCCGGGTATTCCTCGACTGCGAGCATTTCTTCGACGGCTACAAACACGACCCCGACTACGGCGTCAGCGTGCTGGAGGCGGCCCGCGAGGCGGGCGCGGATGTCGGCGTGCTGTGTGACACCAACGGCGGAATGCTGCCGATGGGTATCGCCAGGATCGTCTCGGAGGTGAAGGGCCGTACCGGCATCCGGCTGGGCATTCACACCCAGGACGACACCGGCTGCGCGGTCGCCAACACCCTGGCCGCGGTGGACGCCGGGGTGACCCACGTCCAGGGGACCGCCAACGGGTATGGGGAACGGGCCGGCAACGCCAACATCTTCTCGGTGATCGGTGGCCTGGTCTACAAGATGGGCCTGGACGTGCTGCCCGAGGCGACGATCGCCGAGAGCGTACGGGTGGCGCACGCGATCGCCGAGATAGCGAATCTGGCTCCGGATACTCATGCTCCCTATGTCGGAGCGTCGGCATTCGCGCACAAGGCGGGCCTGCACGCCTCGGCGATCAAGATGGGTCCGGAGCTGTACAACCACATGGACCCGACGCTCGTCGGCAACGACCAGCGGATCCTGATCACCGAGATGGCTGGTCGAGCCTCGGTCGAGTTGAAGTCCGCCGAGCTGGGCGTGGACGTCACCGGCCGGCCAGACGTCGTCAGCAAGGTCGTCGAGCGGGTCAAGGACCGCGAATCCTCAGGCTGGTCCTATGAGGCCGCCGATGCATCCTTCGAGCTGCTGGTACGCGACGAGCTGGACGGTCAGGCCGCCCCGCTTCCCTTCACCCTCGAGTCCTACCGGGCGATCGTGGACCGGCGCGAGGACGGCAGCCTCGTCACCGAGGCCACCGTCAAGGTGCACGCCGGCGGGCGTCGCACCATCTCGACGGCAGAGGGCAACGGTCCGGTCAATGCGCTGGACCGTGCGCTGCGGCAGGCGCTGGAAGAGGTCTTCCCCCGGCTCGTGGAGCTGGAGCTGACCGATTACAAGGTTCG